>JAKJFL010000020.1:0-14695 GCA_022704935.1 Candidatus Rifleibacteriota bacterium | reverse complement strand
GCGCTGCGCGGCGGCCACTCGGGCGTCGACATCAACCGCGGCCGGGCCAACGCCATCCGGCTCGCTGGCCGTCTCCTGAAAACGATCGCATCCGTCGTGCCGGTGCGTCTCATATCGATCCGCGGCGGAAGCATCGATACGACGATCCCTCGCGACGTGACCCTCGATGCGGCGGTGCCGACGAAACATCTGCCGATCCTGGCCGAGATGCTCCCGCTGCTGGAAAAACGCCTGAGGCGCGAATATGCCGCGGGTGATCCATCGATCGAACTTCGGATCATTCCCATCCTGGGAGCCGTTCCAGATGCCCTGTCCGTGAACGACACCCGCCGGTTCACCGAGTTCATTCTGGACCTGCCGTGCGGCGTCCAGCAGATGAGCACCCAGTTCCCCGGTCTCGTCGAAACCTCGATGAATCCAGGCGTCATCTCCACGGCGACCGGCTCCGTCATCCTCATCTCGCATCTGCAGAGCTCCAGCCTGCGCGTCATCGCCGAACTCGGGGAGAAACTCCGACAGATCGTCGGTCGCATCGGCGGCACCGTCGAGGCCGGCGTTCCGTATCCTCCGTGGCAGACGAGCCCCGATGCACCGCTTGTTAAAAAAGTATCAGATTTATATAGCGGATTGGGCGGGTCCGCGATGCGTCTCAACGTCGTTCACGCGGGACTCGAATGCGGCGCCATCGGCGAGCTGATTCCCGGAATGGAAATGGTTTCCTTCGGGCCGACGATCGAGAACGCGCATACGCCGAACGAGCGCGTGCGGATCGACAGCGTCGAACGCCTCCGGAAGCTGCTCGTCCTTCTTCTGAGGGAACGCCTCTGAGCGATGTGCCGGAACGCGTGACGAGCGGGGAACGGGACGCCGTGCCCCTGCTGCGGTTCGCCGTTCCGTTTTTCCTGCTCGGCGCCGTCCTGTTCCTCGTGACGGCGGGATGCCGCGTCAGCGGCGGAGGAACGCCTTCCATTGGGGCTGCGGCCGCGGCGCCCGACCAGGGAATCCTGCTCGGCCGGGTTCTGGCGAACGAGGCCCTGGTGAACGCATCGATGCTTGCTGCCGACGGAGGGCTGGTGCCAGTTCCCGGTGCCGAGGTGTGGATCGAAGGCCTTCCTTTTTTCCCACACGCGGTGACGAATGCATCCGGGGAATATATATTCGAACATATTCCATTGGGAGCCCATCGGCTGGTGGCCTCCTACACGAGCCGGGTGACGAGAATGCCGCTGAAATGCCGCTCCGGGGCTCTGGCCGTGGCCGCGGGGCAACCGGCCGAATTCCCGGCCATGAGTCTTTTTGCGGCGACGAAAACCGTCTCGGGCGTCCTGCGCGATGCCGTCGGGACTCCTCTCCCTGCCGATATGCGAGTGATTGTCTGGGGCGAAATCATCACGACACGGGTCGGTGGCTGTTTCTACGGCCCGCCGCTCCCGACGGCGGAAACCCTGACCGACCTTTCGGTCCTCCCGACATCGGCATCGACCTCGCCGACGTCCCGCCCGGCCAGTTCGACAGTGATGGTGCCGCTCGTGACGCGCGGGACATCCCAGCAGATCGATGTGACGATCCCCGTGACGCCGGGCGAGACCGTGCTGAACCATCCCCCGGTGGTCCGGCTGACGCTCCCAAAAACGGTGCTCCTCCCGGGAGAGCGGATCATCTGCGCCGCCGCCGCAACCGACCCGGATCCGGCGGACCAGGCGAAACCGATGTCCATCTCGTGGTCGGCCTCCATCGGAACGATCGTGAAAACCGCCACCGATGCCTTTTCAGCCGAGTTCACGGCTTCCCTGTCGACGGGAACGGCGACGATTTCGGTATCGGTGGCTGATGCACGGGGCGCGACGAGCACGGCTTCCCTGCGTCTTGCCGTTTCCGAAACCCAGGGGGGGAATGCTTCCGAGACGGAGGAAGACCTCACGCCGCCGACCGTTGTCCTGAGTTCCACGGCCGGCTCCGTGGCGAACGCGGCGTTTCCGGTGACGATCGCCTTCAGCGAAGACGTATTCGGGTTCGATCTCTCGAAGCTGACGATCGGGAATGGAACTGCCTCCAATCTCCAGCGAACGACGGCGAATCGTGTCTATACCTGCACGGTTGCCCCACTCGTACCCGGGCTCGTCACCGTCGATCTCGCGGCCGGCAAGGTCGTCGATGCCGCGGGGAACCCGAATCTTGCGGCTGCGCGGTTCACCAGAAGCTATGGAATGGATGCGCCTACCGTCGTGTTTTCATCCACCGCACCGCAGACGACGAACGAGGTGATCCCCCTCACGATCACCTTCAGTGAGGAAATCACCGGTTTCTATCTCTCGAAACTGACTGTGAAGAACGGCGTCGCGAGCGACCGGCGAATGACGGTTTCCAATCGTGTCTTCACCTGCATCGTCACGCCTGCCACGACTGGAACCGTCACCGTCGATCTCGCGGCGGACAAGGTTTTCGACGCCTCCGGTACCGGAAACATCGCTGCTGCCCGCTTCATGCGCATGTATGATGCCCGCCCGGCCGTCACTCTCTCGACCACGGCATCGGCAACGACGAATGCTTCGTTTCCCGTGGTCGTAACCTTCAGCGAAAAGGTCTCCGGGTTCGATCTCGCGAAGCTCGCCATCACGAACGGAACGGCTGGTGATCTCCGGACCATCGAGGAAAATCGCATCTTTTCCTGCATTGTCACTCCGGCTGCGAACGGAAGCGTCACGATCGATCTGGCGGCCGGAAAGGTCATCGACGGCGTTGGAAATGGGAATCTGGCGGCAAAACAGCTCTTCAGGACGTTCGATAACATTCCGCCCACGGTGGCGCTGACGTCGCTTTCCCCTCATGCGACGAACGCAACGTTCTCCGTCACGATCACCTTCAGCGAAAAGGTCTTCGGCTTCGATCTCACGAAACTCACGCTGGAAAATGCCGTTGCGCGCAATCTGCAGACGCAGACGGAAAACCGTGTCTACTCCTGCACCATCCATCCCCTCGTGTCCGGGAACGTCACGGTCGACCTGTTCGAGGACAGTGTGAGCGATGCCGGCGGAAACGGAAATGTCACCGCCACGCAGCTCGCCCGCCTCTACGACAACATTCCTCCGGACAATCAGAATGCGGTTCTGTCGAAGAGCTGGGTCGTCCGGGGCAGCGAACCGATCGTGATTCTTCCGAGCGGTGACGCCTACAACACCATCTGGCTGGCTCCCGAGGGAACGACGACGTTCGCCCACTCCCAGAGCATGACGAGCGTGTATGGGGAGGCAACGAGCATTCTCGCACCCGCTCTCGAGGGAGCCTATCGGCTTTTCGTCCAGGATTTCGCGGGAAACGTATCGTCGGCATCGACGGCCATCGTCCAGGTCGACAACACGGCGCCGGGGAATCAGAACACGGTCCTGGCTGCCAACGCATGGGTGCGTCCCGGGCTCTCCGTTGCGATCGAATCGAGCGGCGACACTGGCAATACGGTCTGGCTCGCTCCCTATGGCACGACGCTGTTTTATCCGGCGGCGAACATGACCAACGCCAGCGGAACTTCGTTATCCATCACGGCCCCTCTCACAGAAGGCAATTATAGGATATATATCATTGACAATGTCGGAAACGTTTCCCAGCCGTCGTCCGCCCAGGTGACGATCGATGCCGTGCCTCCGTCGTTCTCGACGACATACCCTCAGACGGCCAACGTGACGATGTCGGCGGCGGATATCCTCGTGAAACTTTCCGAGGATGGAATAGTGTATTTCAAGCATTATACATCGGAACAGTCTGTCATGACGGCGGCGGGCCTCAAGGCTGGTGGAGATGCATTCCCCCAGTCGAGCGGAGTCGAGGGAACCATCAACCTGATGAATCTCGAGCCGAACACGCTGTATCACGCTTACTTCGCCATCGAGGACAACGCGGGAAATCTCAACCCGAACGTCGTCAGCCTCTCGTTTGAGACGAGCGCCTACGGCTATGGGAATTAGCGACGCCGGCGTAAGGTCTCCGGCAGCGCTTCGGGCAGCAGCGGCGCGTTTTCAGCCGGCGGATTCATCCAGGTGGGTCTGGTGTCGGCTCTTGTCGGAAACTCCATGAAAAGGGTCCGGAGTTCGATGTTGCCGCTGCCCCGGGCGATATCGGCGGAAGAGTGGCCGTATCCTTCGCGACGATTTGGGTCGGCCCCGGTCTCGAGCAGATATCGCGCGCATTTCGGATGACCCCGATGGGTTGCCGCATGGAGCGGCGTCCATCCGTTTATCCGTTCGGCGTTCGGGTCGAGACGCATGATCAGAAGCTGCTTCACCCACTCGTCGAGCCCGCTCTCGGCCGCGCAGTAGAGGGCTGTGTAGCCGTTCTTGTCGACGGCCTTGATGTCCGCGCCCGCATCGACGAGCACTTTCGCGGCTTCGCCCTGTTTCCTGGCAAGCGCCACGAGAAGGGCGGTACGGCCGTCATTCTTTCTGCTGCCGATATTCGCGCCTTTTGAAAGGAGAAGGGAGATCGTTTTCCCGTGTCCGGCGCTCGCGGCGAGGATCAGGGGGGTGTTGCCGTCGTTGTCGCGGGAGTCGACGACCGCGCCACGCTGGAGATACACCTCTACGAGGTCGCTCAGTCCGGCTTCCGCCGCGAGATGCAGGGCGCTGCGCCCATTCGCGTAGACATGGTGCAGGCTCGAATTCGGAGACAGTTCCACCCGAAAGTGAGTTGAAGATTCTGTCTGGGGAGCGACGTACGGAGCCGACCCGATTTCCCGCGACCCCGTGAGATACAGCTGGGAAAGGACATAGGCGCCGCCGATGACCAGCAGCAGTGTACTCGTATGATCGGTTTGTCGTGCCATGATACGGCGATTCTACCATGCTCCGGCACGACACGACACTTTCGCGATCGATCGACACGTGGGGCCGCACCGCGATGCGCCCGGGAAATACGGAAGATTACTGGAGGGAGCCGGCTTCCTTCTGGCGGAAGATGCAGGCCTCGGGCCTGCAGGGAGTTTTCAGGATGGTGAACCTGGAGCAGCGCTTGCATTCCTGCTGGTGATGAATCGTGAACTGTTCATGTTTCATCTCGAGCTTCTCCTTCCTGGTTGTCATCGTACGGACATCTCTCCTTCAATATATCGACAAAATAGCCGATCCCGACCAGCAGGATGCTGGAAGTGCATCGCCGGCGCCATGGATGGCGCATTCTCGGCGGTGCCGACCAGCAGGACGCTGGAAGTGCATCGCCGGCGCCAGGATGGCGCATTCTCGGCGGTGCCTGAAAAAACGGGGAAAGGGGCCGCCCGCATCTCTTCTCTGTTGCGGCAGCACGTCGGTTCGGGCATACTGTCCCTCACGCGAAGGAGTATGCCATGATTGTCGCCGGACTGCAAATCTGCACGAACTATACTCAGGTCTTTCCCGGACTCGCCCAGGCGTTCGAATGGCTCCGGACAACGGATCTCGCCCGGCTGAAGCCTGGCTGTCATCCGATCGATGGCGAGCGTATCTACGCCTCCGTCGCCGATTATCGGACGAAGCCGGCGGAAGAGGGCTTCTGGGAAGCGCATCGGCGGTATATCGACGTGCAGCTGGTCGTCTCGGGAACGGAGCGGTTCGGCTTTGCGCATCTGCATGAGATGCGCTTTGTCTCCCACGATGAAGCCCGTGATCTGTCCGTTCTGGAGGGCGACGGCGACTTTTTCCTCCTCCGGCCAGGCTTGGTCGCGGTGCTGTTTCCCGAGGACGCGCACATGCCGGGCCTGCAGGCCGGCTCCTCCCCGGAAGCGGTAAGGAAAATCGTCGTCAAGATCGCCGTTCCATGAGCCTCGCGACCGTCGAAAACTGGGAGGCGAAGCTCCGCGCCGCCTTTGACCGTGCGGACGCCCATCTGGAGCAGAAATACGCCGGTCGCTTCACTCTGAAACCCAACCGCCTGCCCCACGAAGCAGGGGCGACCCGCGATGCCGACGGCGTGTTCGATCTGACGGTCGGCTTCACGGCCGGTTTCGGGTCGAAATATGGTGAAGGCTATGTATTTCGCGTCAGACTGGCCACGTTCGACCATGTTCCTCCTGCCACGCGCGCGAAGATCGAATCGGAGGCGGTCGTGACGCTGACGGAAGAGATCGCGGCCGAGTTCCCCGGCCGCGACCTTCGGATCGTTACCGACGGCGATCAATACAAGGTCATCGGCGATCTTTCCCTGAAATGACAAAATCCCCCGACCGCAAGGTCGGGGGATTCAAGTGAAGGCGGAAAAGCCCGATCAGTTCTTTTTGTTGCCCTCGGCGTCGAGAATGACGATCTCGCCGAGCTTGAGTTCGCTGATCCCGGCCTCGATCTTCGTCCGATCGCCGATCAACAGCAGAACGGAACCGTTTTTCCCGGCGTATTTGGCCGCCGTCGCGTTCACGTCAGTAAGGCCGAGTGTGCGGGTTTTCTCGAGCTCGGTGACGAACTCCGAGAACGGCAGGCCGAGTGCCCACAATTCGCCGACGCGGCCGGCAACTTTGTTCAACGTGTCGAACCGCTGGGCGTAGCCTCTTAGCCGCATTTCGCGGGCGTCTTTAAGTTCGGCTTCCGAGATGGGCTTTTTGCCGGCGAGGTTTTCGAGCTCTTTCACGAACTCGACGACGGACTCCTTCGTCTTGTTGCCCTGGACGGACGAAGAGGCGAACCAGCTTCCCGCCTCCTTCGACGCCGCGAGGGCCGACCGGGCGCCGTACGTGTAGCCCTTGTCCTCGCGCAGATTGAGGTTCAGGCGCGTGCCGAACCCGCCGCTGCCCCAGACGGCGTCGGCAAGCATCAGCGGATAGTAGTCGGGATCGGCCCGCTTGATGCCGGGCATCAGCTGCAGCACGACCGTCTGAACCGCGCCGGGCTTGTCGATGAGATAGACCGTTCCGGTCGCGGCGGGCTTCGGGGCGGGAAGTTCGAGCGCGGGAGCCGGCTCGCCCTGCCATGCGCCGAACGCTTTTTCCGCGAGGCTCTTTGCCTCGTCGAGCGTGATGTCGCCGACGAAGATCAGGCAGGCGGAAGCGGGTTTCCAGCGCGTTTCATGCATTCTGACGAGGTCGTCGCGGGTCAGCGCCTTGACGCTCGAAGCGAAGCCGTTAACCGGCCATCCGTACGGATGATCGGCGCCGAACGCGAGGACCGACCGCAGCCGGCCGGCGAGCGAGCGGGGATCGTTCTCCTCCTGCGACATTCCGTCGAGCATCCGCTTGCGCTCGCGGTCGATTTCCTCCTGGGGGAAGATCGGGTTCAGGGCGACATCGGCGAGAATATCGAGCGCCGGAACGAGATTGCGCTTGAGAATCTCGAACGAGATGCCGGCCGACTCGCGGCCCGCGGCCGAACCGAGCGACGAACCGAGCTGGAACATCGCCTGCTCGATCTCGAGCGCCTTGCGGGTCTTCGTGCCCATCTCGATCGTGGCCATCATCAGCTGGGCGTTGCCGGCTTTGCCGGGCTGGTCGAACAGGCTGCCGGACTTCACCGTCAGGCCGACGGCGACCTTGGGCAACTCAGGCCGCTCGACGACGAGAATATCGAGGCCGTTGCCGAGCTTCGCTGTCTTCACCTCGGGCGGCGTGAAATCGCGATCCTGGCCGAGCGCGGGCGGCTGTTCCCGGGAAAGCTCGATTTTCTCGACCTCGCCGGGCTGCTCTGGCCGGAAGCGCAGCTTCAGGCGCTTGTCATTGTTGATCCAGCGTTCGACCGCGGCGCGCACGTCCTCGGGCGTCAGCGACCTGTATCGCTCGAAGTCGGTTTCGAACTTGTTCGGCGTGCCCAGATACGTGTTGTATTTGTTGAGCATGTCGGCCTTGCCGCCGAAGCCGCCGATCGCCTCGAGCGAGGAGACGAAGCCGAACTCGATCTTGTTCTTCACCCGATCCAGTTCCTCGGCGGTCGGGCCTTCCTTCGCCAGACGCGCGATCTCGGCATCGACGATGGTTTCGGCCTCGGTCGCCGAGGCATCCGGCCTGAGCGTCAGCTCGACGCAGAAGTTGCCGGCGATCTCCATGCTGTCCTGGTAGGCGCTGACCGCGGTGCAGATCTGGCGGTCATACACGAGGGCCTTGTTCAGGCGCGAGGAGAGGCCGTCGGTCAGGACGGCCGCCGCGACGTCGAGCGCGGCATCCTGCGGCCCGAAATACGCCGGGGAGTGCCAGCAGAGATAGACCCTGGTCTGGGGAACGCGGTCGGCGACCTCGACGATCCGCTCCGAGTTCAGCTCGGGAATCCACTGGGCCGGCCGTGCCAGCGCCGGGCCGGAGGGGATGGTTCCGAAATACTTCTTCACGAGCCGCTTCGCCTCTTCCGGATCGAAGTCGCCGGTGATGACGAGCGACATATTGTTCGGAGTATAATATGTCCGGAAGAACTCCTTCACGTCGTCGAGCGTGGCGGCGGTGAGGTCTTCCTGGCTGCCGATGACCGGCCACGAATACGGGTGGTCGGGCGGATACATGTAGGTCGCGAACAGCTCGCCGGCGCGGCCGTAGGGGGCGTTCTCGTAGCTCTGGCGCCGCTCGTTCTTCACGACGTCGCGCTGGTTGTTCAGCTTCGCCTCGTCGAGGCCGTCGAGAAGGGTGGCCATGCGGTCGGATTCGAGCCAGAGGAGATACTCGAGGTTGCCGGACGGGACGGTCGCGAAGTAGTTGGTGCGGTCGTTGCCGGTCGTGCCGTTGACGCCGCCTTCGCGCAGATTCGCCCCGGCGCGCTCGACCCAGGTGAAATACTCGCCCGTGGCATTCTTCGAGCCCTGGAACATCAGGTGCTCGAACAGGTGCGCGAAGCCGGTGCGGCCGCGCTTCTCGTTTTTCGACCCGACGTGGAACCACTGGTTCACGTGGACGACTGGCAGTTTCTTGTCGAGATGCAGAATTACCTGCAGGCCGTTCGGCAGGACATACTTCTCGAATTCCAGCTTCGGAAGCTGTTTTTGGGGAGTCTCCCCGGGAACCTGCGCCGTGGCCGCCGTAGTAACCAGCGCCAGCACGAGCGCCAGGCACATCAGGACGCGTGAACGGACGATGAGCATCATCTGAACTCCTTTCCGTATTCCGGCATCTTTTCTGCCGGTTCATTTCCCTCATGCCTTGTGTAACATCTTGCCGCCGACATGGCAAGTGAGAGACCCCGCTTGCACAGCCTCTGGAACATTTCAAATGGCCGTCAGGCCTGGCATGTCGAAATTCGAAAGATTCACCGCGGAGACACGGAAACGCAGAGAAAAATAGTGTCATGCATTTTATTCTGTCTTGTTTCGATCTCTGCGCCTCTGCATCTCGTCGGTAAGGAGGCTTTGCGCAATTCTGGGCACGTGATGCCAGCTCCCACATGCGGTAGGGGCGGGTTTGAAACCCGCCCGTGGAATGGCAGCCGCGATAATTTGAATCGAGCATGCCGGAGCGGAGCAGGGAGGGCTGTCTGGGTGCTGTGACAATCTCCTTGATTTTGTATACAATGATGCGACAGGGCTGGGGATCTCGGAAACGATGCCGGCGGCAGATGGGGCGATGAATGAATAGCTACAAGTATACTCATGAGATGCGTGCCGTTCTTGCGGCGGTGCTGATTGCCGGCGCCGCTGTAACGTCTGTTACCGGTGAGCTTCCCCCGGCTACGCCCCCCGCAGCGATCGAAGGAGAAACGATGGACGGCAAAGTCATGAAGTCGAACGAAGAGTGGGAGAAGATCCTGACTCCCGACCAGTATCATGTCACCCGCGAGGCCGGCACCGAGGTGCCGTTCTCCGGCGAGTATGTGAAATTCAACGAGAACGGCGTTTATACCTGCGTTTGCTGCGGCGCCGAGTTGTTCCGGTCGGGCGACAAGTTCGACACGAGCTGCGGCTGGCCGAGCTTTTCATCCCCGGCTGCCCAGACCGCCCTCAAAGCCGAAGCCGACCTCAGCTTCGGCATGAGGCGCATCGAGGTGCGATGCGCCCGCTGCGATGCCCATCTCGGCCATGTCTTCGACGACGGCCCCAAACCGACCGGCCTCCGCTACTGCATCAACTCCGTGGCCCTGAAGTTCGTCCCCTCCGAAAAACCGTCCCGCTGAAACTCCGCGAGTGGCACATCCCCCCCTGATGCTGTATCGTCATCAATCTTTGCTTGTCGGTTCGGGCAGTTCGCGAACCGCCCGAGCCGCCCAGAATTTATGTCTTCGTGCCTGGTATATTGGTTTCATCATGAGAACCGATCCGCAGATTTCGCAGATGGCGCAGATGAAATCTTGATTGAAAGAGACGGTATCATGTGCTGTTCCTATCAGGCCTTTATCTGTGGTTTGGTTCTCGCCGCTGTGACTGGATGGGCGGGTTTGAAACCCGCCGCTACGGTGGGGGCATCCTTCATTCCTGACTCTGTGTCTCTGCGCCTCGGCGGTGAAACGGTCTTCGTGCCTTGTGATGATTTCAGGGAATTTCGACATGCCAGGCGCTGGGTGGCGGGCGTTTTCCGTCTGTGAGATGATGGAGCGTTGAAAGGTCGGGATGAAAGAGGGGTAACGGCATGGATTCCTGCCTGTTTCTGGTCCTGCGGCTCGTCTGGTTCGTCTTCATCGGATTGCCGGTCGGGCTCGTCTGCATCAATGTCGGGTGGGTCTGCATGATCACGATCATCGGCATCCCTCTCGGGCTGTGGGTGTTCAATCGCATTCCCATGATCATGACGCTGCAGCTCGACCCCGAAGACCGGTACCGGCTTCAGCTCGAGGAAAACGAGGTGTTTCACGGCGGGGTGACGCAGTGGCCGCTGATTCTGCGTCTTCTCTGGCTGGTGGTGGTCGGCTGGTGGCTTTCCCTGATCTGGATCAACGTGGCCTACCTGTGTTGCGTCACGGTCATCGGTCTGCCTGCCGGTTTCTGGATGTTCAACCGGCTTCCAGCCGTGATTTTTCTCACCCGAACGTGAGAAGCCGTATCAGCTACCTGGCGCTCAGCGGGAGGCGGCGGCTCCGATATACCAGGTGGGGGAGTTGTTGATGCTCCGCACCGCCATCTCCACGGAGTAGCGACTGCGTTTCATCCGGTAGCCGAGATTCACGGCGTAATGGTCGCTTCCGTAATACAGGAAGTCGGAGTCGTCGAAGATCTGGGCTTCCCCGAACAGCGATGCACCCCGTTTCATCGCCCGTTCGGCACCGAGGGTGCCGATGATGGCCCGCTTCATGGGAATGTTCTTCCGGCGACCGTCGGGAAAAACTGCGGTGTATTTCTGGCTGAGCGCCTGCTTGACCTGCAGATATCCTTGTATATCTTGATATATTTTATCTGTGACGGTGATGTAGACGTGGCGGAGATGCTCGAGCTGCGCCAGGTCGAGGTGCTGCATGTTGGCGGCCGAAAGATCGGCGTAGGAGCCGCCGAATGCCATGTTGTTCTCGGGAACCTCCACGTGGAACCCGCCGGCGAGGACCCCGGTGATGCCGTCGATGCCTGAAATCGACGGGGTCGTCGCCCGGCTCGTGGAAAGATACGTCGCGACGAACAGCACGTGCGGATGCAGCCGGGCGTTCGCGGAGAGCCATATTTCATCCTTTTTTTCGGTAACGTCCCTTCCGCGGATGCTCACGTCCCCCTCACCGAGACCGTAGCGGAGCGTGTATTCGAGCTTGCGGGTGAGCGTGCCTACCGGCACCGCCATGGTGAGTAGGCCCGGCCTGCCGTCGACGGTGATGCCGCTCGGATACCCCGCCCATGCCGTTTCCGCTGTGATGGCAAGAAGCGTGAGGCAGAACAGCGCGATTCCCGCGAACAGCGGCAATCGCCGATTCCGACCCCGCAGCCCGTTCAGAAATTCTCCTGTTCGTAGTTCGTGACAAAGGTTGTCTTGCCAGCAGTCACGTCAACAATGAAGTAGAATTGCTTGTCTGAAGGAGGATTTAAAGAAATGTCTGGTGTGCCGCTTCCAAGGGAAGGCAAATCACCTAAGCCTTCTAGCGGTATTGTTGCGGTTGCAGAATATTTATCTTCACTAACTACGATTAAATACTTTGCATACTCTGTTGTTGGAAGTAGATGTGTAAATTTGAATACGCCGGTTTCGTCAGAAGATCCTGGGCGGGCAAAGTCAGCCCCGGTAACTGTTGTTTTGAGGGGTGATTTGGGTGAAGTAAGTGCCCACAATCGTTTTTCCGCATCCTTGGAAATATCATGAATTGCATAGATGGCAACCGGGAGCCCATAAGCGGTTTCGTTGTTGGGAATAATATATCGCCCTACGACTGAACCGACGCCGGTTTCCATCGTATAGATCATGTAATATGCCTGTTGAATCGTCGAACTCCCATCAGAATTAATAACAATTGTGCCATTTAATTGGTTGAATCCCTCTTTTGTGCATTCTAAGTTGTACTGTCCGGGGGCAAGGTTGC
The DNA here is from genome assembly GCA_022704935.1 of Candidatus Rifleibacteriota bacterium. GTDB lineage: Bacteria > Muiribacteriota > Ozemobacteria > Ozemobacterales > Ozemobacteraceae > MWAR01. The sequence continues at coordinate 2,348 of JAKJFL010000020.1, read as the reverse complement.
CAAGAAAGAAATACCCGTAACGATCTGTGATTGTGCTTGCAAATCCTTTCAGAGTAACAGTTACGAATTCCAATGGCCCCGCGGAGTAAGCATCGCGAAGATATGATTGAATTGAAAATTGATTCTGAATCGATATTTTTCGAGTGAGGTATATTTCAGGTTCTGGTTGTAAGGCAGTTGTATCTTCGAAAATTTGAACGACTGCAGTGGCGGGCAAAAAATCACTTCCAGATGCCAGAAGCGTCAATAGGCCAGATGGAAGATCTGTAAAGGCAAACTTTCCTTCGAATGTGCTTGTTGTTGTGGCTTTGATTACAGTGCCCTGAAGGATTGAAATGTCGATGCCGCCGAGGGGTTCTTTCGTGGAATCGAGTTTTATCAAACCATGAAGGGCGAAGGAGCTTGGCTTGAGAAAAATCTTGATTTCGGCTGGAGTGATCGTTCCATCTTTAGTAATGAAAATGGACACGCTTTGCTCGGGGACTATGGCAGTCCCTTGCCAGGCTTCGAGGATATAGCGACCCGAAATAACACTTGGAAAAAGAAACTCGCCATTGCTCGTGGTTGATGTTGTGCTTTTTACGGTGCCATCAGGCGTTTTGAGCATGATATTCGCCCCTTCGATGGGGGTGGTTGTCCCTTTTATGTAAGCTGTTCCATTGACCGGATACGTTTTCCGTTCAATTCTGGCACCGAGGCCGGGGACAACGTTGCCTGCCGAATCGACGGAAACAGCATATGAAAATTCTTCATAATCGGTTACTGAAAGAGAGATAGTGAGAAGACCGGGAGCGACATTCTTTAAGTAAAACTTTCCATCAGAAAGAGTCTTGGTGTTATGACCGGCACTGGTAGTCACCGATACGTTTGCTACCCCGCTTCCCGTAGATGAGTCGCAAACATAGCTGGTGAGATCGAAATTCCCTGTGCTCTCAATAGGCGTGACCGTCATCGGAAGTGTGGAATCCACGCCCGAACCGGAATCTATGGTTTGCGTTCCTGATGCGGTAATTGTAAGGCCCGTTGTATCGACATAGGTCACTGGCACGAGCGGGCTGCGTTCGGTGCAGCCTGACATCAGGATGACGACGGCGGCGATCGTCAGAACGACCGCCAGCCCGAGCTTCCGCGATGTGACCGTACGCACGCCAACCGCCTCCGATACAGAGAATCCGGTATCTGTATCGGCACAAGGGGGGTATCACTTGAGCTGCCTCGGCGATTCCTTTCGTGGTACGACCTCGAGATTGCCAAAGACGGCTCGCTTCACGATACGCTCGAAGGGATCATCCCCTGGAAGCGCGTCGCCTGAGGACAACCCTTCTCTTTTTCAGACTTCACTCTTTCGATGTCCCTCGCGGTGTGAACGCATCGAGAGGGAAATGCGGGAGCGTTTTTCGTCGACTTCGAGAACGGTGACGGTGACTTTCTGTTGAACCTTCACGACCTCTGACGGTTCGCGCACGAACCGGTCGGCAAGCTCGCTGATGTGGACCAGGCCGTCCTGGTGAACGCCGATGTCGACGAAGGCGCCGAACCGTGTCACGTTTGTGACGATTCCCGGCAGCTTCATGCCGGGTTTGAGATCCGAGATCTTGTGAATTCCCTCGGCGAAGGAAAACGCTTCGAACCCAGCGCGCGGGTCGCGGCCGGGTTTTTCGAGTTCGCTCAGGATATCCCGCAGGGTGGGCAGGCCGACGTCGTCTGAAATATATTTATTGATATCTATTTTGCTGCGCTGGTCGGGGCGGCTCAGCAGGTCGGAGACGGCGCAGCCGAGATCCGCGGCCATGCGTTTCACGAGCGCATATCGCTCGGGGTGGACGGCGCTCGCGTCGAGCGGATTGGCGCTCTGCCGGATGCGCAGGAAGCCGGCGCACTGCTCGAACGCCTTGGGGCCGAGCCGCGGCACTTTCTTCAGGTCGGCCCGCGACGTGAAGGGGCCGTTCTCGGTGCGCCATGCGACGATGTTTCCCGCCAGCTGGGCGCCGACGCCCGCGACGTAGGTCAGAAGCGGGGCGCTGGCCGTGTTGACCTCGACGCCGACGGCGTTCACGCAGCTCGTGACGACGTCGTCGAGGCCGCGTTTGAGCTTCTTCTGGTCGACGTCGTGCTGATACTGGCCGACCCCGATCGATTTCGGGTCGATCTTGACGAGCTCGGCGAGCGGGTCCATGAGGCGCCGGCCGATCGAGACCGAGCCGCGCACCGTGACGTCCTGGTCGGGAAACTCGGTGCGGGCGATCTCCGAAGCGGAATACACCGATGCCCCGCTCTCGTTCACCATCACGACCGGGATCTGCTTCAGAAACGGCAGCCCGCGCAGGAACGCCTCGGTTTCGCGGCTT
>JAKJFL010000490.1:0-3230 GCA_022704935.1 Candidatus Rifleibacteriota bacterium | reverse complement strand
CCGCCGAACTCGGTGATGCGCTTGGCGCCGGCGGCCGGCAGCCGCTCTTCGAGCGCGACACGGCACTCGGAGCCGACCGCGAGGCCGACGGTCTGGAGATACGCTCCGATCGGGCGGATCTCCTCCATGAGGCGGTCGATCGACGGAACCAGCTTGAAGAACAGCGTCCGGTTCAGACAGGAAACCTTGAACGCGGGGTCCTGCTCGTAGACGAGCGTCCAGTCGAACGCGTCGGGGCAGATCAGCTTCGCTTGCCCTTTCACTTCGGCCATCAAGGCCAGCTCGCGCACTTTGCGGATCTCGACCTTCTCGTCGAAGCCGATCGGCCCGATCGGCAGCTCTTTCGAAAGCCGATTCAGCTCGGCGCTCAGTCGCTCCATCAAGTCGAATACGGGCTTCGGCGAGTCTCCGATGGTGTAGACCAGGTGGGGCGACGAGCAGGCCTGCTGATCCCAGGCGCAGAGATCGAGAGCGAGCCCGTGCACGGCCTCGTCCGGCAGACCGGCTTCAAGCGTTTCGGCGTCGGCAACGGCAAACGAGTATCGGGGGCCGTTTTCGATCAGTTTGGTTCCGCTTCCGATGCGCTTGCGTATCGAGGCGAGCGCATCGCGGCCGCCCCAGAAGACTACCGTCAGATCGGCCGACAGAAGCGGCCCCTCGACCGTTTCGTCGCCGCCCTTCCATGACACGATCGCCTGGTTCGGCCAGACGAGGCCGTCGGGATCGCTTTCGCGCAGGCTCTGCATGAAAAGGCGCGGAAACACGGGATCGACGTGCGACATCTTCAGGATATTCGCGTTTTTCGTGAGAATGCCCGCCAGCAGGCTGTCGACGGCGCCTACGAAAACGTTGCCGGCGGCAAGATGGATCACGACTCCGCGCGGGATGGCCCGCAAATCGTAGCCGAGATCCACTCTGGCAACCCAGCCGTCCATGACGGCCAATTCGCCGATCTCGCCGAACAGGCGCGCCTCGGTCGCGTCGTGCCGGCACAGTTCCGCGACGACGTCGAGGCCCTTTTCGACCATCTCGGGGCTGAATCCGATCAGGCCGGGAAGTTCACGCTGGGCGGTCCTGCGAAGCGGATGTTCCGGATCGGACCAGACATCGGCCACCCGCTCGAGAACCTCGATGATCTCGTGGATCGGGACCGAAGCTGCAGCCGAAGCGCGCTCCCGTCCCGCAGCGATCAGCTGGGGAATCTTCTCCCCATTCAGCGAAGCATCGGAAACCTCGGCACCAAATATTGTTGTAGATATCATATTCATCGGTTCACTGTTTCAGAAGATCGAGGGCGGAGATTGCACACCCTTTGTGTTTCGCCACGCCCGCGCGGCCGAGAATCTCCAGCGTTTTACCGGAGCGGCCGCAGGGACAATCGCCGGCCAGGCGGGCCCTGTCCGTCGTCAGGAGCGAGATCGAGGGATAGCTCGAAAGATACGGCGTCATCAGGTGCAGAAGGCCGGGCTCACCGTCGGGAAGCGGCTTCAGCGTTTCCGGATCGACGACCCGGGCCCGGGCGAACACCGGCACGTGCAGGCGGCCGCACTCGCAGTCGACATAGGGAATACCGTGCTCGACCATCCCGAAGCTGTCGCGGATGTTCTGCTCCGGCAGGCCGAGAACAGCCGACACGCGCTTTTTGAACAGTTCTTTCGTCACTTCGCGGTCTTTGTGGATCTTCCAGCCGCCACCGGTGATGACGAACGAGCGCTCGCCCAGCGTCAGCCGTTTGCCACGCGATTCCAGGTCATCACAGACCTGCCAGAGATAGGCGGGGAACCCGAGGATGCGAACAGGCCGGCCTCGCCCGGCGAATGACAAAAGGCGGCGCACCGTCATTCCGAGATCGAACTCGAACGTTCCGGTCGCTTCGCTCCAGCGGATTGCGTAGAACACCGTTCCACGCCGCGTGAGACCGGTCAGGATCTTGTCGGAAAAGGCCGTTCCGACGTTCTTCGCGACGCGCGGGTCATAGGTGAAACAGAGGTAATCCGCTATTTCTTCCCGGTTCACGAGCCCAAGAGAGCCGAAGATGGCATCGACGACACGAAGGATTCGATCGTAGGAGCGCTTGTCGAGCACGATCGCGCTTCGCTGGCCGCCGGTTCCCGAGGAGGTCAGCTCGATCTTGATTTTGGAATCGGGAATCGAGATCAGCCGGTGCTCCTTGAAGATCGTCACGAGCAGCGTTGGAATGTCTTCGGGGGCGACCGGCGAATCGTCGTTCAGGCCTTTCGCCTCGAGAAATCCAGCGAATTCGGGGCATCTGGCGCGGTGCCAGGCGAGAGCCTCGCGCATGGCGTCGGCAAACAGCACTTCGGTCGCATGACAGTGGACAAACGCATCGGAAAGATCGAACAGCCTGCCGCAGGCCTCAAACGGGGGTTTCTCAGCCAAGTCTCCACTCCTCGTCGAAATCGGGCTGGCAGCGCACCAGCATCTCATACCAGCATTTCATGAACGCATCGAGAAACCGCCGGTTCGTGTCGACCAGGTGGAGATCCATGAAGTCGAGGCTCTCGAACGATCGCGAAAAGACGATGTAATCCTCGCGACAGCCGTCGTCGGCCATGCGCATCGCCGGGAAATACGCGCAGGGCAGGAACTTGGCGTCGATCGCGTTGCGCTGATGCTCGGGATTGAATGCGCTGACGAGCATCTCGATGTAACGCATGCCGAACTGGGCCGCCGCCTCGCAGAACCACACGATGACGCGGCGCCGGTCCTCGTTCCTGATGCGATAGGCCACGATCGTGCCATTCCCGTCGGTTTCGTTGAAATCAACGAAGATTTCCGCGCGCTTGTCTTCAGAAACGAACAGCAGATTCGGGGTGATGAAGGGGAAGAAGACCTTGTCCATGAGGTCGTGGTCCTGGTAGAGGTCGAAAAGCTGAAGAATGCGGTCCTCGTCGCGCTCGACGCAGAACCGGATCTGGTCACCCATGTGCCTCGGATCGGCTTTGTCCATCTCTACGATCTCAGGGTCTTCGGAGAGCTCGAGCACGTCCATTGCGATACGATAGAAGTCGACAACCTCAGGAATCAGCTTAGGTTGCGGGCGGCGCAGGCCAAGCGAATTTTTCCGGTAAAAGACCTCGAGACCGTGCGTCTCGAACGATTCGACTTTTCTGACGTTGGGGAAAATGCCCATCGAATGGAAATCTAGGTGTTCGAGCACAACCTGAGGAGCCACGCTGACCGTGCGTGTCGTCGCGTAAATGACGTCA
>JAKJFL010000019.1:0-14724 GCA_022704935.1 Candidatus Rifleibacteriota bacterium | reverse complement strand
ACGATTTCGTTCGATTTGTCGCGGAACATCGGGACGATGTCGTCGAGCGGATCGCGCGAGATGACGACGCCCGCCGCATGGATACCCGTGTGGCTCACGACGCCGTCGACGGTTTTGGCAATCTTCAACAGCCGCTTCTGATCTTCGGTGCCGTTTTCGACGATCGCCTTCAGCTCGGGAACCTCGTCGAGCACCTTCTTCAGATGCGTTCCCGGCTTTTCCGGGATCAGTTTCGCGATCTTGTCGACCTCGGGAAGCGGCATCTCGAACACCCTGCCGACGCCTCGTATCGCCTGCTTCGCGAGCATCTGGTTGAACGTGATGATCTGGGAAACCTTGTCGCGGCCATATTTCTGGACGACGAAATCGATGACGCTCTGGCGTCCTTCGTCCGAAAAGTCGATGTCGATATCGGGCATGCTGATGCGGTCGGGGTTCAGGAACCGCTCGAACAGCAGGGCATACCGGATCGGGTCGAGATCCGTTATCCAAAGCAGGTATGCCACGATCGAGCCGGCAGCCGAGCCGCGCCCCGGACCGACGGGAACGCCCATGTCCCTCGCCTGTTTGATGAAATCCCAGACGATGAGGAAGTAGTCGCAGAAGCCCATCCGGCGAATGACGCTCAGCTCGTAATCGAGACGTTTTGTCGCCGCTTCCCGCTCTGATTCCGGGTAACGTACCGGAACGGCCGCACGACACAGTTCTTCGAGATAGCTTTCCGACGTCTTGCCTTGGGGAATCGGAAAATTCGGCAGAATCGATTTGCCCAGGGTGAGCTGCACGTTACACCGCTCGGCCACCCGGAGAGTATTGGTGATCGCGTCGGGAAACTCTTTGAACAGATCGTTCATCAACTGGGCGGATTTCATGTAGAACTCGTGCGTCCCGAACCGCATCCGCTTGGGATCCGACATCTGGGTCTGCGTCTGCAGGCACAGCAACACGTCGTGCGCTTCCCAGTCTTCGGCGCCGACATAGTGACTGTCGTTCGTGGCGACGATCGGCACGTCACAGGCGCGCGCCGTCGAGACGATCTTCGGAAGGACGTCGATCTGTTCGGCAAGGCCGTGGTTCTGGATCTCGAGGTAAAAATTGTCGCGACCGAAAACGTCCTGATACCGGCGAACGGCTTTTCTAGCACCTTCTTCATCACCGTGGTTCAGCTTCCAGGGGACTTCCCCCTGAAGGCAGGCGCCTAGCGCGATCACGCCGTCATGATACTTTTCGAGGAGTTCCCAGTCGATGCGAGGCTTGTAATAGAACCCTTCGGTGTACCCCAACGAAGAGAGTTTCACCAGATTCTTGTACCCCACGTGGTTCTTCGCGAGAAGCACGAGGTGATGAAGGGGTTTCTCTTTCGAACGCTCTTTTTCGAGCCTGCTGCCGCCGGTCAGGTAGGCTTCGAACCCGAGGATCGGCTTCACGCCTTTCTTGATGGCGCTCTGGTAAAAGTCGATCGCCCCGAACATGTTGCCGTGGTCGGTGATCGCAATGGCCGGCATGCGATTCCGTCGGGCCGTCTCGATGATCGATTTTACCGATGCGGCGCCGTCCAGAATGCTGTAATGGCTATGAACATGAAGATGGACGAAATTCGTGTGATACATGGCTTGAAAACCAATTATAACAAAGCCCCGAAACTTCTACTACAATTCTCAGAAGAGGGAATTCCGCAAAATTTCGCCCCCGCGAATCAGGTATTTACTGCATTGGTGGTTCCCCCCCGCTCTGCAAATGATCTCCCTGGCATGCCGCAGGGCACGCTCCTCCAAATGATTTCAAAAAGCACGTCAGCCGGCCCTTTGGGCCGGCTGACGATAATTTTCGAGGGCGTCTGGCGATCAGAAATCGGCGATCCTGTCGACGAACTCAGGGTGGTCGATGAAGGGATTGCGGTTATGCTGGATTTCATCGACCTTGTTGTTGCGCTGAAGCTCGCGGGCATCGACCGGGTCGGCCTTGTGCCACGCTTTCAGCACCTTTTCGACCTCGTTCGGGATCGGCTTGTTGTAACGAACCGAGAAGTAGAACTGAGCCCGTGCGATATTTCCGCAGAAGCTCGGGCGAACCTGGAACTTGTCGCCGTCACACTTGCTGCCGCCCTCTTCCCAGTTCGGGTTGTTCACGATACCGAACGGCAGGCTGCCGCGTGTGCTGTTCGCCTTGCTGTCGGTCGGGAACAGGTGATGGAGGTCGGCTTTGGCGATGCCGGTGGCACCTAGGCTTTGCGGCCAGCTGTGCTCGATGTTCATATCCTTGTCGTTCGGCATCTGGGTCACGTGTTCCGAGCGTCCGGTATAGACGCACTCGACGAATCCGTCGAGATTGTCGAGCGTCAGGAAGACGATCCGCCGTGATGCGGAATACTCGAACTGCGTGTTCACGGAAATGCGCTTGTTGAGTTCCTGAACGAGAGACTCGTTCGACATCGCATCGAGGCCGGTGAACGGATCTTCGCTGCGTCGGTTGAACCGTTTGCGCTTCGAAGCGGTGCGTTCCATCGCTTCAATGGAGGGAACGACCTCGTCCATGCGCGCGGAATCACTCTGGGATCGGCGATACAGATACTCGAGCCGTTCGCGGATCTTGATGAGCTGGGGTGAAGAATCAGGATGAGCCGACTCGATCGACTCGAGGAGCCTGCCGGCTTCTTTATGTACCCGTTCACAGGGATCTGCCTGCTGCGGTGCGTTCGGCTCGGCGGCAACGCAGATCGAAGCGGTCAGGAAGGTGGCGAATATTGCGGAGAATATCCATGAACGCGTATGCATGCTCATCTCCAAAAGTGAATTCGATGCTTCAATTATACGCATGAACGAGGGGCTTGGGGAGGGATTAAGTCATATTTTTTTCTTTTTGTGTTACCATCATCTCGTAAATTCACCGGTGAGAGGAGATCTCCGGCATGCTCGAGGAATTCGGTCGAGATCTGACCGTACTGGCAGCGATGGGTGCCCTGGAGCCCCTGATCGGAAGAGCGACGGAAATTCGACGAATGGCCGACGCACTCACGCTCGAGGGAAAAAGCAACCCAGTTCTGATCGGCCCCCCCGGTGTCGGGAAGACGTGCATCGTCGAAGGCTTCGCCCAGGAAATCACCGCGGGCCGCGTTCCAGAAAAACTGAAGGGAAAGCGCATCTTCCAGATCGATTTCGCCGCGATATCCAGCGGCACGATCTACCGGGGAATGCTCGAAGAACGGGTCCAGAAGCTCGTCGAGGAACTCCTCTCCTCGAAGAATACCATTCTGTTCATCGATGAGCTTCATCTACTGACCCGAACCCACTCCACCGGCGGATTCGATTTCGCGAACTATCTCAAGCCGTTCCTGGCACGGGGCGACATCCAGGTGATCGGCGCGACGACCGAAGCCGAATTCAAACGCTGGATCGAGGAGTCGGACCCAGCCCTCGCCCGCAGGTTCATCCGCATCAACGTCGGCGAACCGCCTCGAGACGAGCTGAAGATGCTCCTGTCGCGCATGAGCAAGCGCATCGGCTCGCGATATCGCATCGTCGTGCCTGACCATACGATCGATACCGTCATCTCGGTGGCGGATCAATATATCCGTGATCGCTTCTTCCCCGACAAGGCCATCGATCTGATGAAGGAAGCCATCGCCGAGAAGCGGTTCAGCGAGGGACACGACCGGCTTCGGCGCGATCTCACCATTCTCGACGATGTTCTCGCCCGCGAAATTTCGTGCATCGAACGTGACGAGATCGACCGGCTCGAGGACACCCTCCACCAGTGGGATGAAGATAAAGCGACGTTTTTCGATACGGCTCTCACCCCTGAAGATGTAGCCAACACCCTCGCCCGCCGAACCGGCGCCGTCATCGGCGACCGCCAGCTCGACGAGGTCGCCCGTCGCATCGGCCTGCTGAAGACTGCCTTCGAGACGAAGATCATCGGCCAGGCGCGCACGAAGGAGGCGATCCTGGCCTCGTTCAAAATGCTGGGCGCCGGCATCAGAAAGCCGAACAAACCGATCGGAAGCTTCTTGTTTCTCGGCCCGTCCGGTACCGGTAAAACTGAAACCGCGAAGACGATCGCCGCGGAGTTTTTCGGCGACGAGCGCCGTCTGATCCGCTTCGACATGTCCGAGTTCTACGACGACCACACGATGGCCCGCCTCGTCGGCTCGCCGCCCGGTTATATCGGCAGTGACGAGGATGGCCTGCTGGTGAAGCTGATGAATAAAAATCCGTTCTCGGTCGTCTTGTTCGACGAGATCGAAAAGGCTGACCCCAAGCTGTTCGACATCTTCCTGCAGATGCTCGACGAAGGTTATGTCAAGGACATGAAGGGCAACACCGCGAGTTTCAAGGACGCCCTGATCATCATCACGAGCAATGTCGGCACGCAGTATTACGCCGGCCTCGAACAGCATGATTTCGAGAAAAAATTCGACACGATCCAGGCGAAGGTCCTCGAGGAGATGAAACGCCAGGTACGCCCCGAGATCATCAACCGCATCGAGAGCATCATCCCCTTCACCCCGTTCACGAAGGATGAACTTCGCCTCATCTTCAAAAAACTCGCGGCGGAAAGCGCGGCGCGCATTCTCGATCAGAAGCAGATCGATTATACCGTCTCCGACGCCGCCGTGGCGCTCGCCGTCGACACCGGCTTCGACCCCCAGTTCGGCGCGCGCCCCATGCGCCGGATCGTCCAGAAATTCGAGGAACTGATCGCCGACGCGGTGCTCGAGCGTACCCTCGCGGCACACGACCGGGTCAAAGTGGAGGCTGAGGACAAACGGTATGTTCTCAGGAAAATCTATGAACGCCAGTAATCCAGCCGAACGCTTCCAGGAACTCCTGCCCCCGCTGAAACAGCTCGCGGGAAAGATGCTCGTCGAGATCGGCGATCATCGTCTCGTCCTCAACCGCATCGACGCAAGGCCGCACGTTCTGATCGTCGGCGAGTTCAACACCGGAAAATCATCGCTGATCAACTCGATGCTCGGCGAGGACATCCTCCCGACCGGCGTCACGCCGACGACCAGTCTGGTGACGATCCTCGAACCAGGCCCGTTCAATGTCAGCGTGAAACCGATCGGCACAAAGGATCCGATCAGGATCGAGCCCGGCAAAGCCTCGACGCCTGGATACGGCATTCCCGGCGGTGACTTCGACTGGAATGCCTTCGCGAAACTCCTGACCGCGCCCGAGAACATCGATCGCATCGAACTGGTGCGGGTCTCCCATCCGAAGGTTCCGGCCGCGCTCACCATCGTAGATACCCCCGGCATCAACGACATCGCGAAATCGCGCGCCGAGATCGTGTATGGGCTCATCCCGACGGCGGACATCGTCGTGTTCGTCATCTCCGCGCTCAAGCCGTTCTCCGAATCCGAACGCATTTTCCTCGAAGAGCGCCTCCTCGCCGACGATCTGAAGAAGCTCCTGTTCGTCGTGAACCGCATCGACGAAGTCGACGCGGACGAGCGTCCGGCACTGGTCGCGGATATCAGACAAAGCCTCGTCAAGGCGTTGAATACTTCATACGATAAAATAAATGTCCGCCTCGGCCAGACCCTGTTCGTTCCTGTCATGGACGTAGAACTGTTTGCCGTCTGTGCCAAAGAGAAGGCGCCGTTTGACGGATCGGGCGCCGCGCACGGAATCGGCTTCGATGTCGGGAAAAAGCATGCCGGCACTTTCTGCGAGGCGAACCGCGAACTCTGGAAGCGCATCATCGAGATTTCAGGCCGGAAGCGCGCAGTCGAAATCGAGGCGACGCTGCACCATTTCCTCCGGCGCGGCGTTCTTCGGATCCAGCACGCGCTCGACGAATGCGTCGAAGCGGAAACCGTCGGAAAGGCCGCCGTGATGGGCCGCCTGAAGGAAAGCGCATCCCGCCTCGGGAAACTCCGCGCGACGCTGAAGACAGCCGAGACGAAAATCGCCGCCGCCGAGGCCGACCTGAAACAGACATTCAGGGACCAGATCGAAAAGACCATCGGCGATCTCGTTTCGGTCAATCGCCTCCAGCGCGACCCCGCGATCGTGAATACGCGACTGAAGGAACTGTATGAATATATAACAACAAGAATGAAATGCACTCTCGACCAACTCTATGGTGAACTGGGCCGCTCGTTCGATGCGGTGCTCGACGACAAACGATTCGTCGAACAGCGCAGTCTCAGCATCCAGTATGATCTCAGCGACGTGCCGGGCAAGATCGTCTCGTCGCTCAGTTTCGCCTACCTGGCCGCGATCTTTTTCGGCGTCTCGGTCGGCATGTTCGCCGGGGCGGCCTACTTCGCCTCCCAGGTGATCGCGAACAAACGGTCGGTGAAGGAGTTTTTCATGAACGCCACCGTCAGCGAGGAGACCCTGCTCGAGGTGAAGGCCGACCTTTCCGAAAAGGTCTGCCTCGAGGTCGAGTATGCCGTCGATTTCATCCGCCAGTCGCTCGTCCAGCGCATCGATATGGTCCAGGTCGAGATCCGCTCGCAGGTCCGAAACCTGACCTCCGGTCGCAGACTCGACCATGCTCAGATCAGGTCCGAACTCGACGCCCTCCGGACAAACATCAACGCGTTCATGGCTACACCCTCGTGAAATGCCCGGAGTGCGGTCAGTCGCTCCCTGAAATCGCGGGCAAGTGTCCGAACTGCCAGGCCCAGACCGATGGGGGCTTCGGCGACGTCCTGCCGCCGCGCGCTTCTCAGCGGGATGTTTCGACGAGCATGTCGCTCCGCCTCTCGCAGCTCATCCGGACCGTCAACCGCCTTTTCAGCGCCGGCCCCGCGGCCGATCTGTCCATCGCGAACCGGCTCGAGCGTGTGTTCGCATCACCGGAACTCTGGCTGTCCCTCATCGTTCCCGGCGCCGGCCATTTTTACCTCGGGCGGGTCATTTCAGCCATCGGCATTTTCGTCATCACGATCGGAGTTCTTGCAGGATTGTTCTTGCTGGCCATCGATGAATTCGCCGACATCACAATGCCCCTAGCCTTTGTCGGTGTCTTTCTAGGCATCGTCCACATGCATGCCTGGTCGACCGGAGCGCGCCAGCGAAATTGGGCCGTGCGATGCATGCCGCGGCCGACGGCTGTGATCCTCATTCTTGTCGGCCTCGGCCTCCAGTTCGGCCTGCTCGGCTGGCTTCTCCACGGCCCTGTCGGCCATCTCGGCAACCACGTCTACATACGTGGAAACGATTTCTGGGGCCCAGTCCTTCTTCCCGGCGACCGCCTGGTCGTTCACCCGGTATCCGCTTCGGAAATCAGACCAGGAGACCTCGTGATGATCAGCAGCACCCTCTGTGAGCGGGTTCTCGGAATTGCGAGCGACATCGTCGCCATCGAAGAAAATACGATCTCCCGTAACGGAACGACGATCACCGGAACATACAGCATGCCGCTTTCTCCCATCGGCACGTCCTTTCTCCCTGACCAAGCTTGGCGAGGAACTCCCGTGATGAACCTATCTCTCGCCGTTCCCCAAGACCACATTGCCTACCTCTGGTGGGGGCGAACTCTGAAAACGGTTCCCGTATCTGACATCCGCGGCCGCATCGACGGCATTGCAGCCCCCGTGAACCGGCGATGCCGTTTTGTGCAGGGGAAACCCGTTCCCCTGCCCCGCCGCGCGTTTCTTTCGTTTTCCCCCCGGTGAATGATGTTTCTTTCCGATGAGCGCTTCAGATATTCCAACGATGAAGTATCATACGTTATATATATATATACGCATTTTAGAGGAATGCGGCGAACGGTATGAAAGCGACAATTCGAACGATGTTTTTTGCAGGCGCCCTGTCTTTTCTCACGCTCCTGCCCGGCATGTCAGCCGTCGGCGCCCCCGCTTCAAGCACACAGTTCACCGGCGTGGTCCCCATGACCGAAGAGCAGTTTCTGGCCATCCAGGAGATACGGATGGTGCGAAAGTTCACGACTTTGTCGGGCAAGCCCGATGTGAACCTGCCGCCGGCCGTCGACCTCTCGCCTGATTTTCCTCCAGTGGGCAAGCAGTTCGACAACACCTGCCCCGGGTGGGCAGTGGCCTACGCGGTGAAGAGTTATCACGAAAAGCTCGAACACGGCTGGAAATACGGGCCGAACCATATCTTCAGCCCGACGTTCATCACCAATCTCCTTTACAAGAGCCCAGCCGAGAACGGGTTCCGCGACCACAACGCCCTTTTTCTCTCGATCGACGTCGGCTGCGTTCCCCTATCGCTTTTTCCGTATATTCCCAACGACGAGACGGTTCCTTCCGAAGAACTGCGCACCTTCGCGCGCGCGTTCAGGAACCTCACCTTCCGTCGTCTGCCGTGCGGCGATATCCCCACGCTCAAGGCGATCCTCGCGGGGGGTGACCCCGTGATATGCACGATGGATATATATTCTGAATGTTATAAAATGAACAAAAAGAATCCGATCTTGAAGAAGATCACCGATACGACGATCGATTCGGCCCACTATCTTGTCATCGTCGGCTACGACGACAAGCGACACGCGATCAAGCTGTACAATTCATGGGGTACAGAGTGGGGCGACAACGGCATGGCGTGGCTCGATTACGATCTCTACGGGAAGATCGTCACACACCCCGTCGTCCTGTACGACCGTCCGACACCCCAGGATGTCGTGAAATACCTCGCCGACGCAAACAAAAAGCCGGAATCCCCGCTTCCCGCTTTCGAGATGCCCGAGATCATTCTCCGGCGGGCATTGAGTGCTGACGACAGCACAAAAGCTCTCCAGAAGTCCCTCCGGGACTACTCTTCCTACGTTCCGCCGGCCGACCCGTCCCCACCCGCGTGGAAAGCCGCGCCGGCAGACGAGCCCCTGCTGATCGTTCCCGAGGAGGCCGGCATCCTGGTCGGGGAAAATTGGCTCCGGCTTGGTGACCCGCTCGCTCGTGCCGAGGGTTTCTTCTCGACGGCCGTCTCGCCGAAATTTGCCGAGTATCGGAAATACGGCGACGATGCGCTCGTCACCCCGTCGTTCATCGATGCGACCGCCGTCGGGCGCATCGATCTTCTCGGCGCGAAGCGCACCCGTGTGATGACGAGCCGCGGTGTCGGCATCGGCTCGCCGAAAGTGCGCGTCAGACAGCTCTACCGCAAACCCGATGTATCCGTGAACGACGGCCGGTCCGAGACGTATTTCTACCGCTCCGCAGCGAATAATTGGGGTGGGGTCAAGGCTGTTATGAGCATCGGCCTCCAGTTCCGATATGGCGATGACAAGATGGTGGAAGGCGTTTCGGTCTTCACCACGTTCGTCCCGGCCTATACGAACACTGCATTGAAGCCGATCTCCGACACCGAAGTCACGAAATCGAAGAAGCCGTCGAAGGGCGACCGGATCGAGTCGAAGGAGGGCAGCATCGCGTTCACCGTTCCCGAGTGCTTCTCACGTGCCGACAAGGTCGTCTGGCCGGGCATCGGCGTCGGGTATTTCATCAAGGGCCACGTCATGCGCGACACCTGGATGGTCACGGTGAAAACCTTCGACGTGCCCGGCGCCAATCGCGAACGCCTGCTCGCCGAGCGCATCCCGGCCGACATGAAGGTCTACGCCATGCTCGGCCTGAGCGCCCCGAAACCCGTGACGATAGGCGGAACCGAATGGTTCGTCGTGGGGGACGCGGCCGGCATCTTCACCAACTACTATACCGTCACCCCCAACCGCTACTACCAGGTCAACATCGCCACCGACCAGCCCGCCTGCGACGAGCCATGGGTACAAGAATTCTTCGAATCCATCACCTTCCTGAAATAACCACGGTATCCGGCGTGCCCTCCTAACATATCGCGACGCGCCAATCTCCACACCCATCCCGGACGACACGAAGAGCATTGAGCTACGCAGAAATTCCGTTTTTCTCCGGGAAAGCTCGGTGTCCTTCGTGTTCTGGTATGTTGAAATTCGCAGGATTAACCGAGGAGACTCGGAGACGCTGAGGGAAATGTTCATTTTCACTTTTTCATCTCGCTTTTTCCTCTGCGCCTCGGCGGTAAAAACGTTCTTTATGTATCTGTTATATTGAAATCGAACGATTCACCGCGGAGATACTCCGTTGAAATGCAAGCGATTTTTGCATTTCTTGAATCCCTTTTTGAGGTCATGTAGTATGTGATACAGAGGCGACACCGAGACCACGTTCCCGACGGAAGTTATCCGTCTGTGGCATGGTTGTCGCCTTTCTTCTTTTCGCCGCTTCCCGACGGGAGACGGGGGCAGCCACAGTGCAAACAGGGGATGGTTGTGGTTGTTCTGTGGTGGCCGCTTCCGCCTCGGGGCGCGGCTTCGCTGTCTTCCGCCCCTTCTCATGGGCGGCATCAAAAGGTTTTCCTGAAATCCAGCACCCGTAGATGATGTGAAGCATCTTCCGCATGCATGCGGTCGCACTCTTGAGATGGCCTTTTCCGCGGGCGGTCAGACCGGCATAGAATTCCGTGATGACGGGATTGCATCGGATCGCCGAGAGAATGACGGGATACAGGATGGCACGGATCTGCCTACGGCCTCTTCGGCTGATTCCGACATGCCTGATGGAATCACCGCTCTGGAGGATTCTCGGGTCGAGACCTGCGAAGGCCACGAGCGATTCCGGGGCAGGGAATCGCTCTATCGATCCAATTTCCAATCGAAGGCAGGTGGCGCTCCATGCTCCGATCCCGGGAATGGACTGCATGATTTTCACGCCTTCGTCGTGAGCCATGCTGGCGATAACCTGCTCTTTGAGCTCGTCTACCGTCTCCTGGGCATGCATGAGATCTTTCACGAGGGATGTCACGGTTATCTCTGTGAAGACATCCGTCTGCGATGCGACGCTTTCTTGGGCTGCTGCGATCAGCTTCTCCGCTCTGTCACGCGTGACATGAGGAATCTTGGCCAGATTGCCGGGCCTGGCAATCGCGAGTCTGGCCGCAGTAGGGCACTTCAGAAGGACCTGGAGGACCCATTCCGGAAAGCCCTGGCGGCAGAACTGGACCATCTCTGGCTGAACTCGCGGCAGAAGGCTTTGCAGTTCATTCTGGATCTGCGCCGAGCGGCTGATGAAATTTCGGAGATGTCGGTACAGCGTGGTCGGGCCGGAAAGCAAGTCCTCGAAGGGCACTTCCGCCAGGCGCATTCCCTGGCGAAGGTAATTGGCGATTCCCTGGGCGCTGACCCGGTCGGTGATGTTCCTGTGCAGGTCTCGATCGAGGAACTTCTTCACGGCCAGCGGATTCAGCGTAAACACCTTCCCTCCCGAAGGAGCGGCAAGATCGCGCAGAAATACAGCCCAGTTGCGCTCGATACCGCCGGAGTGTTCCAGTCCGAAAACCATCTGGGCATCGGGGTATTTGGACTTGAGCGTCTCGATGGTCTTCTTCATGGCTGCGTGCCCGGCTGCCGTGTCGTCGAACTGCCCAACATTTCCGAGACGGCTTCCGGCCTGATTGATACAGCATACATCCGCATACCCTTTGCTGACATCGATCCCGAAAAACAACGAGGTCATGAAATTTCTCCTGGGATGAGCTTACTGCGGGGTCTCCTGGGGTGTGAGAGGCGAATTCTTCCTGGTCGATGCGCGCTCGTGGCTCATGTTACTTCCCCGAATTTAACCTCTCTCCGGGAGCGACAATCTCTGCGACGAAGTCAAGCTTCAAGACGCACGACCGCAGTCTCCCGCAGCGAGGAAAAATCTACAGAACGGAACAACAAACTTCAAGGGATTTTACAGATGCGGTATGCGCAATAAATTGGTAATGCTACATTACGATTTCAACATACCAGACGCCGAGAATAATATTTTCGTACTTTTTTTCATCTTGTTTCAATCTCTGCGCCTCGGCGGTGAAAAGGTTTTTGTATCTCCGTGATTCTACTGTTGCGTATCCCTGGCTCGGTCTGATGTGCCCATGCTATTTGCGCATTTCTGTACAATCGGTATAATTGTCAAAAAGCGTGTCTTGAACCAGCGTGTTTTTTGCCTGAAACCAACGGAGGTTCCTTCCGAGATGACGAAACTTTCTTCGAACGCCCCCTCGTTCAGAACCGGTCTCATACGTGCTTGTACAGCCGCCGTGTTCGCCCTTGGCACTCTGTGCGCACCCGTCGGGGCAGCCGCGTCGGATAACGAACTAGCCGCCGTCCATGCGCGCTATGTTGCGCTGTATGCAGAGTATTCCGAAGCGGTTCGCCAGCAAGCCTCTCCGGAAAAGATCGAAACGCTCGCCGCAGAACTTCGCTCGGCGCAGGCCGCGTATGAAAAAGCCGTCCGTGGCGGCTCGATCACGAAGGCGTCATCGCCCCTTCCCTCTGAAATCGAACCGGAACCAGCTCTCTATGCAACCGACACAGGCGATTCTCTCGTGCAACCAGAAACGGTCTCCGCAACGGCGCCGAGGCGTCTGACAGCCGAGCGGCAGGCATTCGAGAACCTGCTGGTGAAAATGTATGGACCTGAACGAAAATCGAATCCGTCTTGGCTCGTCGAGCAGCTGAAGAAGTTCATTTCCGGTGTATTCGAGCCCCAGCTGAAGGTCGAAGCCACCTGGGAACTCGCCGAACTCCTGATGGAGAGCACCGGCTCCGTCGAGGCCGCGAAAAAGACCCTGACCGACCTCGCCGCATCGACCCGCAACCCTGAGATCCGGCGTCAGGCACTCGCACGGATAAAACAGTACAACCTCGAATCGAAGATCGACGCCCAGCGAAAAACGTTCGAAACGAAACGGCTCGCCACGATCTCCGCCTGGCAGGCCACGGCGAAGACCTCCTGGCTCGCTTTTCCAGTGAAGGGCGCCCGATGGACGAAATGGCTCGTTGCGAACGCCGGCAGGCGCATCGAGGGCGTACGGCTTCGCAAACTCCTCGATGAGTATGAGACGGTCGTCGCCGACACGTTCGAGAAAGGGACGATCGACGAGAAGACCGCGTCGAGACTGATTCCCGCAAATACCGTCACGATGCTCGTGAACGGCCGGTCGAGCTTCGCGAAACGGTTCGAGATCGTCGCCGCCGCGAAGTCCGATATCTGCATTCAGACCCTGCTCTGGAACGACGACGAAATCGGGAACAAGATGGCCGACCTGCTGATCGCACGCGTGAAGGACGGTGTCGACGTGCGCGTCATCGTCGACGATGCCTTCGCCTTCAGTCGCCGCAAGGGCATCATCAGGCGCATGCAGAACGGCGGCGTCCAGGTGCTGATCAACAACCCGCTTTTGCGAAATACGCTGAAGGCGAATTATCGGTCGCACCAGAAGATGCTGATTGTTGACGAAGGCGTTGCGATCGTCGGCGGCATGAACATGGCCACGGAATACGCGAAAGGCGAGATCGAGGACTTCGGTTGGCGCGACACCGACGTGATGGTGACCGGCCCCGTCGTCGATAATATCTGCGAGCTGTTCGAGAACAACTGGGAGCGTCTTGTCATCGACGAGCGCGCCGAGACCGGCGCCCCGAAAATCTCCGAGGTGAAGGACAAGACCGAGAAGCTGCCGATCCTTCCGAACCGTGCCCAGCTCATTCCCGGCCCGCTTCCGATCTACTTCGACGAGCCACCCGTCTTCGAGAACGTGCGCGTGCGTTTCCTCGAAACATTCCCGACGAGATCCGACGATGACGACATTCTCGACCTGTTCATCGAGTATATGAACGGCTGCACCCAGGAAGTCATCTTCGAAAGCGCGTATTTCATCCCGACCCCGGCGCTGAAAAACGCGATCGTCGCAGCGTGCCGCCGGGGCGTGAAAGTGAAGATTCTCACCAACTCGGTCGAGAGCAACAATCACCCGCAGGCCGGCATCGCCGGCCGGGCGAACTACGAAGACGTGATGAAAGCCGGCGCCGAGATCTACGAGTGGCGCGGCGCCCAGACGCTTCACTCGAAGGTCAGCTGGTTCGACGGAAAGGCCGCGACGGTCGGCGCCTACAACGTCAACTCGCGCAGCCACGCCTGCGATTCGGAAGACGTGATCTCGCTCGAAGACCGCCGCGTCGCCCGCACCTTCGAGATCGTCCTGCGCCGCGACCTCGCCCGCTCCCGCAAAGTCACCCCCGCCGACCTCGAAGCCTGGCGCGACACCTTCAAGGAACGCGCGGTCATGGACATATACAACCTCTTCAAATGGATTTTTTGACCAGATGCTGTTTTTTGGAAATATTTGTGCAGTATTCGCCTCGGAACGGGTTTCAAACCCGCCCCATCCCCGCGGCATGATGAATGTGGTAAACTGATCTCATGCAGAAAACGAGACATGTATATCAGACGATATTTATCCTTGCGGCGATCATCCTGACAGCGCGCAACCTGCTCGGTTACACCAAGGCGACGATCGAATCCTGGTGTCCTGGCGGCGGCATCGAAAGTCTCGTGTTCTACGTCAAGAACAACGCGTTTCTCTGCGCAGTCTCGGGCCTGAACCTGATCTTATTCATAGCTATCACGATAGGAACGCTTATCGCCGGCCGCGCCTTCTGTTCCTGGGTTTGCCCGATCGGCACCATCCACGAACTTCTCGCCCGCGCCGGCAAAGCCCTCGGAATCAGGCGCGACACCGCATGGCAGGGTGCCGGCCGCTATGTCGGCCTGGTGAGGTATCCCGTCCTGCTGCTCATCCTCTGGGCGACGATGTCGTATGCCGACCTGATCCTGCGCCCGTTCTGCCCGTATTACGTCGTTATGTCCGGCCAGGAGCACGAGATCGCGTGGTGGTCGAAATGGCTCATGGTCGCTCTCGGCGGTATGGCCCTCGCCCT
>JAKJFL010000489.1:0-3245 GCA_022704935.1 Candidatus Rifleibacteriota bacterium | reverse complement strand
AACACCGACTGCGTGACCTGCTGGGACCACTCGCCGCTCCTGGCATCGCCCCGCACCCCGACCTGGAAGAGCCTGCAGGCCAACGTCGATTCGCTGCTGACGACAGTCGCAGAAGCAGCCTCCCTTGGTCGGCTCTCGGGCGTCATCGTTTCGGGAATGGGCGAGCCTCTCACCCACCCCCGCGCGATCGAGCTTCTCGCCAGCCTGAAGGAGATGAGGCTCGGCGTGACGCTGATCTCCAATCTTCTCGCCGATGCCGCCGACCGCCTCCCGGCCGACGGAGCAGATACTATTCTTATCGGTATACATTCTGTCGACGAAGCCGGGTATCGCGCTTTTCACCCATCCGCGACCGCGGATTCCTGGACCAGGCTCGAGAGGCGGCTCGCCGCACGGCGCGATGCCGGATGCCGCGATCGACACGTCCAGGTCATCTGTTCCCTGAACGCCGACAGGCTCGGTGACATGATCGATCTCGCCGCCGAATACAACGCCGAGCGTGTGAACTTCAAGCTCGCGAGCCTCGGCAGAGGCACCGAAACCGTTCGCATCACCGACGGACAGCGGCAGCGTCTTCTGGACGCGTGGATTCCCGAAGCTTCCGCACGAGCCGAACGACGCGGCGTCAGGCACAATCTGCCCACGCTCCGGGCTCAGGTGCTCGCGGGTGGAGCGGCGACGGCTCCCATCGCCGAGACCGGATGTCACATGGGCGACCGGTATGCGAGGATCGCCGTCGACGGCACCGTCTACTTCTGTTGCAACACCGAAACCACCATCGGCAGGCTTGGCGATGGAACCAGGTTTTCCGATCTCTGGCACGGACAGGTTTGGAACGAGATGCGCGCGAGACTCGGAAGAGGTGAGTATTTTCCGGGATGCGCGCGGTGCGGGAAGTTCGAGCAGAACGCCAAACTGGCCGCAAAACTTCGCCGGTCGGGGAACGCCGCATGAGACAGCCGACAATCGAGTGGCAGGTGCTCGGCTCGTGCAATTATAGCTGTAGCTATTGCATACAGAGTCCGAAACATCGCGTCGGCGTTCCGGATGCGGATGCGATCGATGCTATCCTTCGATTTTGCGCAGGCCTGCCGGTGCGTTACGAGATCAAGATGAGCGGCGGCGAACCGTTCACCCATCCGTTGTTTCTCGACAGGATCATCCCGGGGCTGGTCTCGGAAACACCTCATCTGCTCTCGGTCCTCACGAACCTGTCGGCGGAGAAAGCCGACCTGAAACGGTTCGCCGAACGTGCCGCCGGCCGGATCGGGATTGTCTCGGCATCGATGCACCTCGAACGCGTCGTTTCAGAAGCCTTCATCGACCGGGCCCTCCATCTCAGGAGTCTTCTCGGCCCCGACGCCCGGCTCGTCGTAAACTCGGTGCTGGTTCCCGGCCGGCTAGAAACGGTCGCGCGCGCCGCGGAGATGGTGAAGGCAGCGGGACTGCGGTTCTTCCCGCAGATCATGAAGACAAAACACGGGCTCGCAGCCTATGCGGAAGAGGAGAAAACCCTGCTGGGAGAACTTCTCGGACATGCGCCCACGCCGCGCGATGCGAACCTCGCGCCGAGTTACCGAGGCCGCCGTTGTCATGCGGGCATCGAGTATTTCGTCGTCACCCAGACCGGTGATGTCTGGAGCTGCAGAACCGCGCGGCGCAACAAGACGGGGCACCTCGGCAACGCCGTTGCAGGCGATTTCCGGCCGTTATCCGAACCCCGCATCTGTCCGTGGGATATCTGTCCCTGCACCGTTCCGGCCAACCGCGGCATGATCGAAGGGCTCGCCTTCGCTGGGACAGACGCATGAACGCGACGCCACGGCCGCCGGAAGGCGTCGTCAGCTGGAACATGACCACGCTCTGCAACCTGCACTGTTCCTACTGCACCCAGCGCCGCAAGAGCGACCGGGGTCGCCCACCCCGCACAGCGGATGGGTTCGTCCGGGCGTTTTCCCGCCTTCCCGGCCGGTGGGAGATCAAGCTCTCGGGTGGAGAGCCTTTCATGCACCCGGAGCTCGACGCTGTCGTTTCAGCCATCGCCGGCCTCGGTCACCGCGTCTCGATCGTGACGAACTTCACGGCCTCCCGCGACAGGCTCGCCGCCTTCGCCGAGGCAGCGAGAGGCCGCATCGGGGTGTTCGCCTGTTCCCTGCATCTCGAACACGTGAACGATCCGGCAAAACTCGACGAGTTCATCGACCGCGCCTGCTGGTTCGCACGGTTTCTCCTGCGCGATGCGGACCCCGGACTGCCTCGGCCGCATCTGTGCGTCACATCCGTCGCCACGCGCGCCGCGCTGCCCCACCTCCCGGAACTGGCTGGGCGGTTCGGAAACCGGAGCATCCCCTTCAAGATCCAGCCGGAGAAGCAAGACCGCGACGTCATCGACTACACCGACGACGAACGCGCCGCCATTCTCGCTCTCGGCGGTCATAATATGACCGGCACTATACAACATTCGTTCAAGGAACGGCCCTGCTGGGCCGGCTCGCGCTCCTTCATCCTCGACGACCTGGGCGGCGCCTGGCGCTGTTATCCGGCCCGACGATACCGCATGGAATCGCTCGGCGACTTCACCGGAGAGCGGTTCACCCTGAATGACGGTCCGCGTCCCTGCCTGTATGACTACTGCAACTGCACCGTTCCCATCGCCCGCGGCATGATGCCGACGGACCATTCTCTGTCATCGGAGTCGGAAGTATGAGATACAAGACGTTCCGCGCCCTCGTCATCCTCGGCCTGCTCGGCACCGCCGGCGGCAGTTTTTACGCGTTCCAGCAGTATCAGGACCAAGCCAAACGGCAGGAGGATGCTCTTCGCCGCGTGAACGAGGATCTCGAACGGTATAGGCAGGCACAACGGCAGCGGGAAGCCCCGACCGCCGCCACCGCTTCGAAACACGCCGCCGAAGCAACCGCCACGCCCGTTGCGGCAAACGCACCCACGAACCTTCCGGCCGGCTTTATCGCGCTGCGGCCGATGGACGTGGAGATTCTCGCCGTGGCCGCGGCGAACATTTCCGGCGACAAGCTCAAGGATGCGGTCAAGGGGCGCGCCTGGAAGGTGAACCTGTACAGAGACGCCGGCGAATCGCAGGTCAACCGTGCCAAGGTCGATCTCGACCGTGACGACAAGTGGGACGAAAAATGGACCTGGAAGGACGGCCGCATCACCCGCGAGGTCGCGTCAAACGACGACGAGACCTACAATTGGAAGTTCTTCCTCGAAAAGGATGGAAAGGC
>JAKJFL010000488.1:0-3257 GCA_022704935.1 Candidatus Rifleibacteriota bacterium | reverse complement strand
CGCTGACGCTGATCGTCGTAGTGAAATACGTCACGTTCGTGCTGCGCGCCGACAACGACGGTGAAGGCGGGATGATGTCGCTGATGGCACTCGTCAAGAGCAAGCTGCCGGGTTCCCGCGTGTCGTCGAACATCCTGCTGAAAATGGCAATCTTCGGCACCTCCCTCCTGCTGTCTGAGGGAATGATCACGCCGGCAATCTCCGTTCTGAGCGCCATCGAAGGCCTGGAAATCGCCACGCCGATCTTCCAGCCATTCATTCTGCCGCTGACGATCGCCATTCTGCTGGTTCTCTTCCTTGTGCAAAAACGTGGGACGGGAAGCGTCGCGCGGGTGTTCGGCCCGATCATGCTCGCCTGGTTCTGGACGATCGGTCTGCTGGGCCTGATCTGGGTTCTCAAAAGCCCGGGCATCCTCGGCGCGATCAATCCCTGGCACGCCGTGAACCATTTTCTCCGGAACGGGTTTCACGGGTTTCTCCTGCTCGGCTCGGTCGTGCTGTGCGTGACCGGCGCCGAGGCGCTGTATGCCGACATGGGCCATTTCGGCCGCAAACCCATCGTCATCGCCTGGTACTGGTTCGCCTATCCCTGTCTTCTGCTGAACTACTTCGGCCAGGGCGCGATGCTGCTCGTTCACGGCAGCACGTTCAGCGACAATCCCTTCTACGGCCTCGCGCCACAGGCCTTCATCATCCCCCTCGTCATGCTGTCGACCGCCGCGACGATCATCGCCTCGCAGGCACTGATTTCGGGCGCGTTCTCGCTCGCCCAGCAGGCGATGCACCTCGGCTACTCCCCGCGCCTCACGGTGCGGCACACATCGAGCCAGGCCCATGGTCAGATCTTCATTCCCGAGGTCAACATCCTGTTGATGGTCGCCTGCATCGCCTTCGTCCTCGTTTTCCGCGCCTCATCGAACCTTGCCGCCGCCTACGGTTTCGCCGTCACCGGCACGATGACGATCACGACCATCCTGCTGTATCGAGTCTCGCGCGACACCTGGAACTGGTCACGTTCCAAGGCGGCCCTGCTGGCCTGCCTGTTTCTCTCGGTCGATCTTCCCTTCCTCGGCGCCAACGTCAGCAAGATCTTCCACGGCGGCTGGGTGCCCTGCCTGATCGGCAGCTTCCTCTACATCCTGATGTCGACCTGGAACAAAGGCCGGCGCGCCCTTTCCTTCGAGCTGCAGAAGTCACTGCTGCCCGTCGACGGCTTCCTGAAGGAGATTGCCTCCGCGGGAGTCTTCCGTGTCAAGGGAACCGCCGTGTTCATGACGCCCAACGTCGACGTCGTCCCCCCGGTTCTGCTGCACCATTACAAGCACAACCACATTCTGCACGAACGAGTTATTTTTCTATCTATATTATCCGAACACATCCCCGAAGTTCCAGTCGAACGACGGCTCGAGATCGGCGACATGGGCCACGGCTTCTGGAAGATGGTCGCCCGGTTCGGGTTCATGGAAACGCCCAGCATGGTGGAAATCTTCCGCGCGGCCGGAGACGCCGGCCATCCGATCAAGCTCCTCGAAGCCAGCTTTTTCCTGGGTCGCGAGTCGCTGCTCCTGACCGGTCAGTCCGACATGCCCCGCTGGCGCAAGTGGCTGTTCCGGTTCATGTCCCGCAATGCCCGCGAAGCGACCGCCTTCTTTGGAATCCCGCCCACCCGCGTGCTCGAACTCGGTTGCCAGATCGAACTGTAACGAACGATCCGCAATCCGCTTTCCGGGAACTGCGTTGGTGTGGTACCACGGTGTCATTTCCCGCTCGAAAGGAGTCAGGAATGAAGTTCAATTCCATGCTATGCCTTCTGGCGCTTCTGAGCGCCCTGTCTCTCGGAACCCCGCAGACGGCCGGGGCCGGGGCCTACGATCAGCTCATCGAGATCGGCGGCCAGCCCGGCAACGTGCCGGAACCTTCACCGCCCACTCCAGTGGAGCCGGCTCCGGGATACGACAATTCAGGCAGTTCGGATTCCGGAAGCAGCTCCGGGAACTCCGGCTACGAAAGCGGCTCGAGCTCAGACAGCGGCTCCGATTCCTCGAGCGGCTCGAGCTACTCCAGCCCGAGCTATGAAAGCAGTTCGGACAGCTCCGACAACAGCGGCTCCGGTGTCCCGTTCGGCGGCATCTTCAGCTGGTTCACGCCGAAACCGGTCGATCCGGTCCAGAAGGCGGCCGAAATCGGCGCCCGGGCCGACCGGGCATACAGCAAGGGCAATTACCGTGACGCCGTCAAATACTACAAACGCGCTCTCAATCACACCCCGAATGATTCATCGCTTCGGGGCAGGCTCGCGAACGCCGAGCGGGCACTCGCGGATCACCGCGAAGAACGCGCCCGGGAACAGCGCCGCCGCGAGAGACAGCGCGAAGCGGCACGGAAGAAACCGACCGTCCCCCCTCTGCCTCCGCAGTTGAGGCCATCCACCCCGCGCCCCAGGCCGGCACCGGTCGTAACGGCACAGCCGGATGCGTTCGTTTCGGCCGCCCAGACCCGCTCGTCTCTTCGCGATATCAAGGCCCGCATCGATGCGCTCCGGAAGAGCGGATCGCTCCAGAATCTCGACACGCTGATGACGAAATACGTGAGCACCTGGGTGCAGGCCATCACCCGCGATGACCTTTCCGAAAAAGACCGGGAAGGCCTCCAGCTTGACATTCCGGTGCTGGACAAGCTGATATCGGGCGGAAAGGCAGCGGCGATCGGCCGGGACGAGACACAGGAAACGGCACAGGAGCCGTATTACGGCGAAAACAAGGATCTCGAGACGATGCTCGCCAGGTTCAACGCCGAACGGGCCACCCAGGGAGCCGAGATGCTCGGCGAGAAATTCTCTGAAAACGCGCTTCCCGCCGAGATCGCCGGGAAGTATGAAAACGTGCTCGCCCTGGGCAAGGTTTCGGCCGAAGTGTCCGGTGGCAACACCCCCGGCGCCATCAAGGAGATCGCCGACATCGTGATCGGCAAGCTGGGGATGCCCCAGGCATCCTTCGCCGTCGACGGTGGCCGGATCTACTCGAACACCGCGTTCACGGCCTTGAACAAGTTCATGGAAGACTCGACGAAGGCCGTCGGCGGCACGTTCGACCGGAAGGAATTTTGGAACTCCCTGAAAAGCGAGATGACCACCGGCCAGAAGGCCGTCATGGAATGGATCGGAGGGCCCGATGAAAAGAAATAAATATACTGTAATACTATTTTTGATCGTTCTTTCAGCCGTCTCTTTCATCGTTCCAGGGGACGTCACAGCCCAG
>JAKJFL010000487.1:0-3258 GCA_022704935.1 Candidatus Rifleibacteriota bacterium | reverse complement strand
TTGTCTGCTTTCGCCAGGGCGGTGATACCCTCGAGCGCGAGCTTCAGCATCCGGGACTTGCCCGTCGTGACCTTTTCGCCGTGCGGATCGTAGTTGCCTTCGTCCCACTTGAGTGGATTTCCGTCGACGGTCAGGATGCCGCCGGCACGCACGCCGCGCAGGGATGCGATGACGAACAGGGTCGCGCACTCCATCTCGACGCCGGGCACGCCGGCCTTGCTGTACAGTTCGAGCGAGCTCGGAAGGATGCCGGGATAGAACAGATCGCTGGCGACAACGATGCCGCGCTTGTACGGCGCCTTTTCCCGCTTGCAGGCCGCTTCGAGGGCATCCGTGACGCCGCTGTCGGCGACGGCCGGGTAGCCGAGCGGAATGAGCAGTGACGAAACGCCGTCCTCGCGCACGGCCGCCGTCGTGACGATATGGTCGCCCTGGCCGAGGCCGTCGATGAGCGCGCCGCAGGTACCGACGCGGATGATGACCTTCGCGCCGGTCTTGATCAGTTCCTCGAAGCAGATCGCAGCGCCGGCCGAACCGACGCCGTGAGACGTGATGGTGACCTGCTGACCGTTATAGGTGCCGACGAAGGTCCTGTACTCGCGATTGTACGCCAGCTGTTTCGGATTCTGGCAGAGATTCGCGATCAATTCGGCGCGGGCGGGGTCGCCACACACGAGGACGTAGGGAGAGATACTTCCGGTTTCGAGCTTGAGATGGGGCTGCATGGATGACTCCTCGTCTGAGTGATTGGTCGGTGTCTTCCCCTGCTGATTCCTGCTAAAACAAAATCCGATTTCACATTCCCGTTCGTTCTGAGCTTTCTGAAGCACGAGAAGCGGCCGTTCCCTTCGATAGGGACAAGGCAGTTTTGAAGCTCAGTATGAACGGGACGTTTTCATTTTGCAGGACTCAATAAGGGAAAGCCTGTACATCGATCTCAAATATACATTCGGACCGGCCTGTTGCGCAATCTTTGAGCACAGCCCCGTTCTGGAAAGCCCGCGCGGCGACTGCACTCGCGAAAATCATCTTCCCATGCGGCTCTTCAGGGATGGCATGATAAATGCTCTCATTTAAGGGTGCTGCTCCGTCGCCCTGGAACACATTCCGTTATCCGGTGCCGGCGCGCGCCCCGCCTTCGGCGGGCGGTTCAGAAAGGAGGTACAGTCATGATGGATATCAGCATTATCTTCTGGTTCCAGCAGTGGCTCATTCGCACCCGGACGGATTTTGCCAACCTGAAACAGCGCTAATCCGGGTCTCCTTCGCCGCGAAAGGTATTGACAACTCCGAGACATAGCAGTAATGTAGGCGCGCAACTTGAATCGTTGCGAAATCATGAAGAAAATCAGCATGGAGGTTCATGTAATGAAGAGGTTGATTCCCGTTCTGTTGGCTGCCGCTCTGTTCGTTCCGGCTTCGTCTGCTTTTGCCGCCAAGGTTGATTCCTGCTCCGGCGACAGGGATGTGAAGAGCGTCTCCCTCGGCAAGGAAGTCGTGTACGTCAGCGAAGACATGAAGTCCGCTTCCTTCACGAAGGACGAGACCCACACCCTGAAGCACAACCTGATGTATTACAGCGCCCAGACCAATTACAGCCGCCGCACCCCCGGCACCGACAAGGAAGGCAACGCCCTGACCCCGTCCTTCAAGCACGGCGATGTCTGGCACGTCCTCACCCGCGATGAGAACGGCAACCTGGTTGTGGACGGCGCCGCCGCCCCCGCCCCGGAAACCACCGTTGCTCCGACCGAAGAGAAGAAGGAAGAAGTGAAGAAGCCCGCCAAGAAGGCCAAGAAAGCCAAGAAGGCAAAGAAGGCCAAGAAGGCAAAGAAGGTCGAAGAGAAGGTCGCCGAGCCTGCCGCTCCGGCCGCCGCTCCGGCCGCTGAACCCGCTCCGGCTGCCGCTCCTGCCGCCGAACCGGCCACCGGCAAGTAATCCGTTTTCCAAAAGCCCGGAACTCCGGTTCCGGGCTTTTTCTCTGTACCGGCCATCTCGAACGGCCAAGGCGACGACACCCATGAGAACGATCCTGAAACACGCTGCGGCCCTTGCCCTGCCGTCTCTGCTCTTCACCCTCGCGCCGATGAGCGCCGCCGAGGAACCGCCTGTCACGCCTGACAGGATCAGGGCCATGACGGCATCATTCACCCGAGACTCCGTGCCTGAGCTTCTCACGGTGCTCCACGCAAGCGATCCTCGGTGCCGCGAGGAAGCTCTGATCACTCTCCAGTCGCTCCCGGTCCTTCCACCCTGGGAGGAAGCCCCGCTCATCGAAGCGACGATCGACGCGCTGGCAGACGCATCCGAAACCGTGCGGTTTCAGGCGGTGAAAACCCTCGCGACCCGATTCCCCCGGAACCCGCGGGCGCAGGAGGGCATCTCCGGCGTCGCGACGTCGTCCGTGCCAGCCGACCTGCTCTCATGGGCCAGGGATGCCATGTTCTCGGACAACCGGGAAATCATCGAGGCCCGCACGCGCCTCCACCGAATCGCAAGCGAGGCGGACGCGCGGCTTCGGTCGTATCTTCGGGAACAGCCGCTCCTCGAATCGGCGTCGCGCACCCGCGAATGGCTTCTGAAGGAACCGGCAGTGCAGGCCGTCGATCTCACGCGCGACTGTCTCTGGTTCTCGACGCATGACGGCCTCGAATCAGGCCTTCTGCTGGATACCTACCGGCGCCTGGCGACGCAGAGCGCCTCCGCGTCGGCCCCAGTTTCG
Source organism: Candidatus Rifleibacteriota bacterium (assembly GCA_022704935.1). Lineage (GTDB taxonomy): Bacteria > Muiribacteriota > Ozemobacteria > Ozemobacterales > Ozemobacteraceae > MWAR01. Next base: position 536 of record JAKJFL010000487.1, on the reverse strand, counting down.
CCCCACAGGTTCCCCGCTTCTTCGGATTGACAAGAGCCCCGCCGGTTCCTAGAATGGTGCCGGTTTTCCCAAAAACAACATCGCTCGGCGATACTTCAAGGAGAAACAGGAATGTCAACGGTTCGCCCCTTCAAGGGCCTTCGCGCCCCCAAGGACATCGCCCCCAAGCTGGCCGCTCTGCCCTACGACGTGCTCAACTCGGAAGAGGCCCGCAAGCTTTCGGGCGGGAACCCGTACTCGTTTCATCACGTGACCAAGCCAGAGATCGATCTCGACCCCAAGATCGACCTGTATGACCCGAAGGTCTACGCCAAGGCGAAGGAGAACTTCGAGCTGTTCCAGAAGAACGGCTGGCTTCGCCACGATCCGACCCCGAACTTCTACATCTACAAGCAGGTCATGGACGGCCGAGCGCAAGTCGGTCTGATGTGCTGCTGCGCCGCCGACGAGTACTGGAACGACACGATCAAGAAGCACGAGCTGACCCGCAAAGACAAGGAAGAGGACCGGCTGAAGCACGTCGACGTGACCAACTC
>JAKJFL010000486.1:0-3269 GCA_022704935.1 Candidatus Rifleibacteriota bacterium | reverse complement strand
GACGACCCCGGCCGGGTCAGCGCGCGAGGCTTCTCAACAGCCGTTCGAATCCGGGAAACGAGATGTCGATATGCTCGGTCCCGCGAAGTCGTGTGACGCCGTCGGCAATGAGCCCGGCAACCGCCAGGCTCATCGCCAGCCGATGATCGCCATGCGACTCGCTGACGGCCGGGGCCCGCAGGCGGCATCCGCCCGTGATCCGGAACCCGTCGTCGAGCTCCACGGCGTCTACGCCGAACGCTCGCAGCTCCCGGATCATGCACTGGATCCGATCGCACTCCTTGCGACGGAGTTCGACCGCTCCCCGGACTTCCGAAATGCCCTCCGCGACCGACATGGCCACGGCGAGTACGGGAAGTTCGTCGATCAGGCCCGGCACCTCGGCCGGCTCGATCGTGACCCCGTGGAGCCCCGCTCCGCCGATCGTGACGTCACCGCGTGGCTCCCAGTCTTCGTTCGGTGAGGGTGAGATGCCGACGTTGCCGCCCATGCGCCGAAGAATCTCGAGATATGCCGTGCGTCCCGGGTTCAGGGAAAGATCGCGGAATGTGACGAGGCTGCCGGGCAGACACGCCGCCGCGACCGCGATGAACGCAGCACTGCTCGGATCGCCGGGAACCGTCACGTCGAAAGCGTGAGGTATAATGCCGCCAGATATAGTATGTTCGAGCCCTTCGGTCCGAATCGGGACGTCCATCAGGCGAAGCAAGCGTTCCGTATGATCCCGTGTAAGAAACGGTTCGCGCACTGTCGTCTCGCCGTCGGCCGACAGGCCGGCGAGCAGAATCGCCGATTTGACCTGCGCCGAGGCGACCTCCAGCGTCCAGTCGATGGGGTCGAGCGGTTCACGTCCCCGGATCGAAAGCGGCAGGCACGAGCCGTCGTCGCGACCGTCGATCGAGGCGCCCATCTCGCGCAGAGGCTCGACGATGCGTCGCATCGGCCTGCCTCGCAGCGACTCGTCGCCTGTCAGAACGGCAAAAACCGGGGCTCCGGCCAGGACGCCGGCAAGAAGCCGGGTGGTGGTTCCGGAATTGAGACAGTTGAGGATGCGCGGCGGCTCGCGAAATCTTGCCGCGCCGCCGGGGCCGTGTATCGTCGCTTCGGATTCGCCGTAATACGTGATCTCGACGCCGAAGGAGCGAAGGGCCCCCACCGTCGCCGCGATGTCCCAACCGCGGCCGAGATGCCTGACGTGGCAAGGACCGTCCGCAAGCGCTCCGAGAAGGAGTGTCCGGTGTGAAATGGACTTGTCGCCCGGCAGTTTAACCTCGCCGACGAGCTTCGAAACACGCTGAATTTCGAACAATTGTGTCACGAGACCACTCCCCGGCCTTCCGACATGAAATGTGTCAGGAGGGCTTGCCGACCATGATCGCGAGGATCTGTTCGTCGGTTTCGAGCATCCCCGGCGCGGCGATGCGGCCGATGTTTTTCAGGCTCTCCTCGATCGTGTTGCCGATGACGCCGTTGCTTAGGGGCAGCCGCAGTCCCTCCATCGCCATGAACGCGCCCTGGAAGGCGGCGTCGACGGCGCAGACGAGTTTCACCGCACAGCCGACCTTGGCGCCGTCGCAAATAATGCCAGTTATACTTGCCACCATATTGTTAACCGCCGCCCCGATCGTGTCCAGACCTCCGCCCAGCAGATGGGCGGCGCCCGCCGTCAGCCCGCTGCCGGCGCAGACGACGCAACCGCACATGGCCGAGAGGGTGCCGGTGTGATACTTCAGGATCGAGGTGACCGCATGGGCGATGGCCAGCGCCTCGGCGAGCTGGTCCTGCGTGCTGCGGAGCTGCTCGGCCAGGATCGAGAGCGGGAGCGTCACCGTGAGGCCCTGGTTGCCCGAGCCGGCCGAGGTCATGACCGGCAAATTGCAGCCGGACATGCGTGCGTCGACCGCGGCGGAGGTGAGGAGTTTCGCCCGGTTGATCAGGTCGTTTCCCATCCAGCCGTTCTCGAGAAGCTTCCGATACGCCTGGCCGATGTTGAGACTTCCTTCGCCCTGAAGCCCGGCTTCGGCGACCTTCCGATTCATCGCGACACCTTCGAACAGAAAATCCCTAGTGTCTCGACCGAGCAGCGGGAGCGAATTATATAACGCAACGAATGGCATTTCGGCGATCGCGCGCCGGCGCTCGATGACCTCGCTCGAGGCCGAGCCGGGTTTTGGGTCGGACTTGTGGACGACAAGACCGTTTTTTTCCAGAAACGTCAGATTCTCATGGCTGTCGGCGATGATCGCCCGGCCCGTGCCCAGATCGCTCTCGGCGGCCGCCTCGATCCGAAGGCCGGCCTGTTCCTGGTCGATATGGAGCTGTATCGCCCCGGCTGCGACCATACGGCTGGCTTTATCCAGCCACGCGGCGTCGATGTTCGACAGCAGCCGAAGGTCCGTTGTCGCATGTGGGGCATGAACGCCCAGCGCCGCAGCGAGCGGGATGCCGTGCGCGCCGCCCGTGCCGGGAATGCCCACTTCCATCGCGTTCTTGAACAGGTTCGTGGAGACGTTCAGCCTGATCTTCCGGACCGTTCCCCCCGCCTGACGCGCCGCATGACACGCCGCAAGCGCAATGGTGACGGGCTCGGTACAGCCGCAGGCCGCCTTGACGTCACACCGCAGAGCACTCTCGAACCGTTCGATCGACATATCGCCCCTCCCGCCGCATCAGGTGTCATCTCACTGTACCACGGCCTTGCACCCCCCGCAACGAATCCGCCCGAAGAAACCACTCGTCGGTGTGTGGGCGGGTTTCAATCCCGTCCCGGCGAGAACAGAACATTGTGTGATATCTTCATGACAATCTTACGGCGGAGGTGCGGCATGCTCGAGCGGCGGAAACTGGGAACATCGGGAATCGAGGTGACCAGACTGGGATTCGGAACGCTCACCATGAGTCCGATGCAGCGCGGGCTCGATATCGAGGCCGGCGGCGATCTCCTGCTGAAAACCTTGGAAGCGGGAGTTCGGTTCATCGACACGGCGCAGATGTACGGCTCGTATCCGCAGGTCGCTTCGGCTCTGCGGCGCTGGAATGGGGAGCGGCCGGTGGTTGCGACCAAGTCCGCGGCAAAGACCGAAGAGGCGATGGCTGCCGCGATTGAAGAGGCGTTGAACACCCTCGGCCTCGCTTCCGTCGATGTGTTTCTCATGCACGCTGTCCGCGATGAAAACGATTTCCGAGAGCGGGAAGGGGCGCTGAAGGCACTTCTGGCGGCCAAACGCGCCGGTCGGGTTCGCGCGATCGGCGCCAGTTCGCATTTTGTC
>JAKJFL010000485.1:0-3273 GCA_022704935.1 Candidatus Rifleibacteriota bacterium | reverse complement strand
CCCTGGCGGCCATGATCGACCAGATCAACCGCTCCCGGTACGACCACATCATCACGATCGAGGATCCGATCGAGTTCGTCCATCCGCACAAGCGCTGCGCGGTCACCCAGCGCGAGCTCGGCACCAACACCCTCAATTTCACGAACGCCCTCCGCGGTGCCCTGCGCGAAGACCCCGACGTCATCCTCGTCGGCGAAATGCGCGACACCGAGACGATGCATCTCGCCATCTCGGCCGCCGAAACCGGCCACCTGGTCTTCTCGACCCTGCACACCATCAACGCCTACGAGTCGATCCACCGTGTCATCGGCTCGTTCCCGGGCGATCAGCAGCAGACGATCCGCATGCATGGCCGGAACGCTGCGCGCGATCGTTTCCCAGCGGCTCATTCCAGCCTACCTCTCGTCGGGCCGCGTCCTGGCCTATGAGGTGCTCGTCGGGAACATGCCAGTGAGGCGTTGCATCAAGGAAGACAAGATCGACCAGATCCTCTCGATCATGCAGACCGGTCGGAACGACGGCATGGTCACCATGGACCAGTGCCTCGAGGATCTCGTGGTGCGTCGCCGGATCACCTTCGAGGACGGCATCAAGAACGCCGAAGACAAGAAGACGTTCGAAACGCACCTCAAGGAACGCGGTTTCAATATCGCCGGCTCCACGCAGACGGTTCCGGCGGCAGCGGAAAAGCCTGGAACGCAGGCCAAACCGGCCGCGGCTGCGCACAAACCGCCGTTTGCCCCGAAGCCCGCCGCCTGAACAGCGTTCTTAACGTCCGCCTGCGTGCCAAGACGGTTGTCGCGGCGCACCTCGGCTCTAGGGCTTAGACAGGCTCGGCACGAACGAAACGATGAACCTGTCGTTCGTGCTGCTGGCTTCAATGGGAAGAACCAGTCACCAGGCGACGCGGAATGTTTTCACCGGCTTTTCGATGCCTTTGAGCTTGTGCTCGCCGTGAGGGAGCAGCTCGAAAATCGTGGCGTCGACCTGCGTCGACGTCGCCTCTGAAATCACGATTTCGCCGGCATCCGCGATGCCTTCGAGGCGTGATGCGACGTTGACGGCATCGCCGAACACGTCGTTCTCGCGGCAGATGACAGAGCCGGTGTTGATCGCGATGCGAAGCGCGAGCCGGTGCTCCTCGGAGGTGGAAGTGTTGTGTTCCTTCAGGCGTCTCTGGATGGCGATCGCCGCCAGAAGTGCTTTGGCGGGTTGTTCGAAGATGATCAGAAACGCGTCGCCGATCTTCTTGACGATCTTGCCGCTGTGCTTTTCGATGATCGGCATCATGATCTCGTCATGCTGCTTGAGCATCGACATGACTTCGGACAGGGAGGCCTTGGCGCTGAACGCGGTATAGCCCTTGACGTCGGTGAACATGATGGTGAGCTCGAGGGTGTGGGCTTCCTGGATGATCCGGTCGTATTTCTCGAGTTCGGCCATGGCCTGCTTGCGCCGTTCGAGCACGTTGTCGAGATGGTCGTCCGACAGGACCACCTTCTGCTCCCCCTTCTTCCGGAGGAGGCTCTGTTCCACCTTTCCGCCGACGCTCTCGATCAGGTCGACGAGCGCTTTCCTGTCTATATCGTTCTCTATTGTTTCGACGAACTCGGAAAGCGGTTTGACGATGACCAGCCCGAGGGAGAGGAGGAAGTCCGTGACGGCGCCTTTCAGCCGGAAATCATCGGAGAAGAAAAAGCGTGCGAGGATTTTCACGGCCCGCTCGAGGATCTCGGGCGTGTCGCGCGTGTTCAGGTTGTCCATGAGGGCGAACGCGACGCGTTTGTCCTCGATCTGCTCGAGGGCGACGATGCAGCAGAGGCGGAATGCCATCGTCGGCGAGGAGAGGCCCTGCAGGATGCCTTCGGGCCTGGCCTTGAAGATGAGGCCGAGCACCTTGCCGACGCGTTCGATGTGCTCGATCTGGATGAGTTCCGAACGCATATTCAGCAGTTCGGCGAGCATCGGCCCGAAGCCCTGATGATCGACGGTTGCGAAGATGAGCATCAGGTCGAGCATCAGGTCGGCATTGCAGATCTTCAGATACTCCTTGATGGCGAAGATCACGAAGGGGAGGGGATACCCGGAAAGCACGTCGGCGACGGCCAGGATGTTCCGCCGGGTCTTTTCGAGTTCGAGCTGCCTGATGATGCCTTTCAGTTCCGCTTCCGTCAGGTTGCCCCAGTGTTTCAGGGCATCGAGCACGTAGTAGCGGCATGTTTCGTTGGAGTGATTGAGCCCGAGCAGCACGGATCTCTTCAGATGCGGCTTCCGGACCTTGCTCAGGAGGACGGCCAGCCACCGCGCGATGCGCTCCTCGGGATGCGTCAGCAGATTGAGGATGTTCTCGACCACTTCCCGCGAGGTGATTTCGCCGATGCCCGCGAAGACGGAGTTGACGCGGTTGTCGTCGCTTTGCTGCAGGAACCTTGTCACGGCCGGGACCGCTTCGGCGCTGTTCATGGCCAGGAGCGCCGCGATGATGTGGGGAATGAGCGAACCGTCGGTTCCCTCCTCGAGAATGGTCGTAAGGACGGTCACGGCCGCGGGCCCCATCAAGAGAAGAATGCGTTTCGACCAGTATTGGATATCCTCGCTCGGAGCGTTCAGCATGCGCACGACGGCCGGCACCGCGACTTCTCCATACGAGCGCAGGCAGTTCGCGGTTGCGTTCCTGACCGGCCAGTTTGGATCGCCGAGAAGCGAGATGAGAACGTCGATCAGCTTGGGGTTCGGCGTAATGCGCTGAAGAACGCCGAGCAGGAACAGACGTTCCTGTTTGTTGCCTTGTTCGAGGATGCGGATGATGGGATTCAATGCGAGCCCGCCGATACTGCCGATCGTTTTGATGACGAGGAACCGGAGGTTCTCGTCGTCGGTCGAGAGATGCTCGAGCAAAAGATCAAGGTTCAGGTTCTGTTTGCGGGCGAGGCACTCGGAGGCGTAATCCGAGACGATCCGGTGCGGGTCGCTCAGACAGCGAAGAAGCAGTTGCGCGGGCTCGTCTCCGGGAAGTCTGCCGAGGCTCTCGACGGCGAGGATGCGGTATTCCTGCTCGGTGCTGCTGAGAAGCCTGCGCACGAGGGGAAGGGAACGTTCGCCGAGGAGATCCACGATGATGTTAACGATCTGGTGTTTCATCAGCGAGTCGCCGCGTCCGAACCAAGCGGAGAGACGGTCGAAGATGCGTGGGCCGAGCGCCGTCAGCAGCTCCGCGGCGCGTTTCCGGATGACCCAGGATGGATCGGAAAGGCCGTTGATGAGAAAGTCTGC
>JAKJFL010000484.1:0-3286 GCA_022704935.1 Candidatus Rifleibacteriota bacterium | reverse complement strand
CGGCCGGACGGTCATTGGAAAACGGGTCACCGTCGGACATGGCGCGATCATCCATGCCTGCCGCATCGGCGACAACTGCCTCATCGGCATGGGGGCCATCGTTCTCAGCAGGGCCGAGATCGGCGACAACTGCATCGTCGCGGCCGGCGCCGTGGTGAAAGAGGGAATGGTCGTTCCCCCCAACTCGCTTGTTGCCGGCACGCCGGCGGTGATCAAGGCGACCCTGACGCAGGAAAGAATCGAGGGACTGGCCGCGCACGCCATCAGGTATGCCGAGCTTGGGAGTGAGTTCCGGCGTTCGACCTGATCAGGATTTGTCGGGGCGCCACAACCCGTCGGGGTTCACGCCAAGCATGCCGGAGCGGTAGCTCCGCTCGTCCATCTTCTGAAGCCGCTCGGCCTGCGTTTTCGAGATGATCTTGTATCTCCGCTGACGGTCGAGCGCGTCGGCGATCTTGTCGAGTCCTTCGTCCAGCATCATCCAGTCGATCCGGTCGAATGTGGAAAGATCGAGCGGCAGCGTGTAGCCGCGCAGGGTCTTTTCCCCTTCGATGTTGTAAAAATCCTCGAAATACGACATGACCAGTTCACGCAGGGTTTTATGGATCGGTTCGCGGAAACGCAGACCGACGAAATTCGACTTTGCGATCGAACCCCAGAATCCGTCTTCCCGGAAAAGCGCCAGCAGGTGGTCGTCGTCACGCTCGGCAAGCATGTCGAGAACGCAGGGTGTGTATCCGAGCCGTCTCAGGGCCGCCGCCGCGAAAAGGGCCCCGTCGAAACAATGCGCCTTGCGGTCGCGGAGGACGCTGCGGGGGCAACGATAGACTGGATCGGCACTGTAGGGAATCTCGTCGAGAAACCTCTGGATGGCAAAGGGGGAGTCCAGCGGCTGGAAGATCTCGAGTTCCTTTTCGGTCCAGAATCGGGTGCCGTGACATTCATCTCTGTTCATGCGGAGGTCTCCTGGATTGATCGGCGCTGCCGGAGGCTCACGAACGTTCAGTCGGGACGATCGTCACGGCGGGTTCGGGCCTGACGATGCAGGCGGCTTCGCATGCACCGCATCCGGTGCATTTGTCGATATCGACGGTGGGAGGGGAAGAAACTATACTTGTTGATATAGCGGAAAAACGTTCAGGGCATGCGTCGCGGCAGAGCGTGCACGCCGTGCCAGAAGTCCGGAGACAGGTTACCCCGGAAATGCTCGCGTGGCCAATGCGTTCGGAACTTCCCGGAGCGGATGCCCGGAGTGCCCCGCTCCTGCATGCGGCGATACAGGGGGCATCGTTGCACAGGCGGCAGTAGGTATCACGGAGCAGCAGGAAGGGTGTTCCCTCGTCGAACGAGCCTGGCGTCAGAACGCGCTTGATCGTGAAAAATCTGCAGGCCGCCGCGCATGCGCCGCACCTTGTGCACGTTTCGAGAAACGCCCCTTCTGCGATGGCTCCCGGAGGGCGGATATAGGTCGGGAACAGGCGGGCAAATCCGTCCAAGTGGTCGCCAAACAGAGATTCTATGAGCGAGCCGAAAAGGCCGGCGGCGGATTTCATGCCTTGACGAAGAAAGACACCCCGGGATACGGGGGAAGACGGGTTCTGGCTATGTCGTCTGTCAGCCATCGGGCAAGGCCTTCACGAGAAAGCGCCGGTTTCCGTCGAACGCGAATACGTCATCATCGTGAAACTATCATATCACGGGCTGTGATGCGAATGCGGGGGTGAACGATCGATTCCATCCGGCCATGAAACGTTTCAAATAAAGAAAACGCTCATGAGGAAAATGACGTCAGCCGATGAAAAAGAAGGAGATGTCGATGGAAGGTAGGATACTCGATGAGTTGATACTGGAGGTCGTGGTGATCTGCCTCATCGGCGGCGTCATCCTTTCCTGGATTGGATGGAAACTCATCAGGTGGATTGCCGGGAAATTGTATTTCCAATGGCGTTCGAGAAGAGCAGGGGTGCTGTTGAAAGACATGGACGGTCTCGTCGAAGAAGTGCGCTGGGGTTGCTTCAGGATTTCAGGGAAAGAATTCCAGAAGGACATCCGGTGCGTCGGCCGCGAACCGAGCCCCTGGACGGATCGCAGAGGCCATATTCTCGAGGAAGCCATGATCACCGGCATCTGGAACAATGACATCGAGATTCTCGTCATCGGCTTGGGAATCGACGGTGCTTTGCAGTGCCCGAAAGAAGTTCAGGATCGACTCCGGGAACGTGGAATTCATGAAATCGTCGTCGCGCCGACCATCGAAGCCTGCCGGATGTACAATTCGTATGTCCGATCTGGAAAGCGGGTGGCACTGCTCGCGCATGGAACCTGCTGACTTGCCTACAAGAGTTTGAAAGCCTATACTGCCTGAACAGGAGAACGATTGTGAGAATGAGTGCCGAGCGCAATTTGGTCATAGGTATTGTCATTCTTCTCCTCTCGTTTTCGTCAGTCGTTTTCGCTGAAGACGACATCGACAAGCTCATTCTTCAGGTCAAAGGCGAAGCGCAGTTTTTCGATGCGGACGGGAAAGAACTTGGATTTTTCGCCTCCTGGAGCATCAGGCATTTCGACGAAGAGTGCAGAATCAATGCCGCCACCCTGCTCGGGCGGAAAGGCGGCCTGGCGCTCAAGGCCGTCGAGCCTCTCATCATGATCCTGAAAAATGGCCCGAACGATATCGATACCGGTGACGGCATTCTGCCGATGCGATCATCGGTTGCGCTGGCGCTCGGAAGAATCAACGATCCCAAGGCCATCGGCCCGCTGCTGGAAAAACTGAAACAGTCCGAACCCGCGGCCATGCTTTCCAGCACCAGCCTCGCCTCCGATACACCCCGGAAGTCGGGCTTGGAGCAGGAAGCCATCGTGAGAGCACTGGGAATGTTCGGGGGACAGGCAAAAGAAGCCATTCCGTTTCTGGAGGAACTCGAGAAACAGACGAAGGACGAAGCCCTGAAAGGAACGATAGAAAACACGATATATCGAATTCAGAACGACAGATTCATCATGCCGGAAGATTTCTACTGAACCGGCAGGATGTATTTCGACCCCACTTCCGCCAAAACGGCTGCACTGGAGAACCGTCATGGATGCGACACCCCGCGGAATCCGCCCTCACATCGCGCTTTTCGGTCGCCGGAACGTGGGGAAATCATCACTCATCAACGCCCTGACCGGACAGAAGATCGCTCTCGTATCAGACGTAGCGGGCACGACTACTGATCCAGTCTACAAGAACATGGAAGTGTTGCCGCTCGGACCCGTCGTTTTCATCGATACGGCAGGTCTT
>JAKJFL010000483.1:0-3295 GCA_022704935.1 Candidatus Rifleibacteriota bacterium | reverse complement strand
TGGTCGCAGCCGACGATGAGAGTGACCCAGGATTTGTCGGGGTGGGTGTACGCCGCCCAGATGTAGAGCAGGTTCGGAACGTTCATCGCCAGCACCATCGGCCAGAGCGAACGCTTGATGCCGAAGCGGGAGATGACCATGCCGCCTGCGATTCCGCCGATGACCAGTGCCGTGACGCCGACCACGCCCGTGATGAAGCCGACATCGCTGGTCGAGACGGCCAGCCCGCCTTTCTCGACCGCGTCGATCAGGAACGGGTTGGACATCTTGCTCACCATCGACTCGCCGAAGCGATACAGCAGGATGAAGCCGAGGACGACGGGAAGATGCGCCTGGGAAAAATACTCCCTGAACGCCGCCCTGAAGGGAAACCCGTCGGAACGTCCCTCGTCGCGGCGCGGCTGGGGCATCGAGTAGAAGCCGGCCACGACGCACAGGGCGTAGACCGCGGTTCCGGCCCAGATGACCTTCTGCCAGACAGGCGCCAGGGAAGCGCCCTGCGCGACCTGCAGTTCGAGCTGGCCGGCGAGATAGATCAGGCCGCCGTTGCAGAAGACGTTCGCCAGACGGTACGCCGTGCCGCGGATTCCCACGAACCAGGCCTGGTCTTCTTCGGAAAGGGCGAGCAGGTAGAACCCGTCGGCGGCGATATCATGCGTCGCCGACAAAAAGGCCAGGCCGGTCAGCACGACAAGCGTGGGCATCAGGAACGAGTCCTGGACGATCGAGAACGATTCGACGATCAGAAATGCGATGACCGCAAGCTGGCAGCCGACGATCCAGCGGCGCTTCGTCGAGTGGGCGTCGACGAGCGGGCCCCAGAGCATCTTGATGATCCACGGCCAGGTGATGAGGCTCGTCCAGAGGCCGATGTCGGCGTTCGAGATGCCGAGCTTCTTGAACATGGTCACCGAGACGGTGCTGACCATGAAATAAGGGATGCCTTCGAGAAAATACAGGGCGGGCACGAACATCCAGGGGTTGCCCGAGGTTTTCTGGCTCACGAAAAGGTCCTTTCGAAGAGATACATGCCTGTCACGGAATCACATCGGTTTCCCCGGCGCATCTCGATGCGCCCCAACACAAGGGTGTCAACCCACCTTAAGGGGCGAATCGTGATCCGCCCGATTCTGCCGGAAGCATACCATTCACGGCAGGATACGATCAACGATCCTTCCTTTTTGACACGTGCTTTTCTCGATGATCGTCAAGCCGCCGTGGCGGGTACATGTTAAAATGGCCGGCGACAATCACGGCAACTGGAAGGAACGCGAGCATGGAAATCATCATTCAGAAAAACCGCTTGGATGCCTGCAAGATCGGAGCCCGCATCATTGCGAAGCTGCTCCGCGAGAAGAAGAAGCCCGTTCTGGGCCTGGCGACCGGCGGAACGCCGCTTCCACTGTATCAGGAGCTCGTTCGTATGCATCGTGAAGAGAAGCTTTCCTTCGGACATGCCGTGAGTTTCAATCTCGACGAGTATGTGGGACTCGATCCGAAGCACCCGGCCTCGTTCCGGGCCTGCATGGAAGAGCACCTGTTCCGGCACGTGGACTTCGCGTCCGGGGCAACGCATCTTCCCGATGGCCTTGCGAAGGATATTCCTGCTTCCTGCGCCGCCTACGAGCAGGCGATTCGCGACGCGGGCGGCATCGACATCCAGGTGCTCGGCATCGGCTCTGATGGCCACCTCGCCTTCAACGAGCCGACCTCGTCGCTCCGGTCGCGCACCCGCCTCAAGACCCTCGATGAAGAGACGCGCCATGCCAACGCCGCCCCGTTCGGCGGTCCCGACAACGTGCCCCATCACGTGCTGACCATGGGTCTTGGGACGATCATGGATGCCCGCTGCTGTCTCCTGCTGGCGTTCGGCGCCTCGAAGGCGCCCGCCGTGCGCGACATGGTCGAGGGGCCGGTTTCTGCCTGGTGCCCGGGAAGTGTGCTCCAGTTTCACGAAAAAGCCGTCGTCCTTCTCGACGAGGAGGCAGCCGCGATGCTGAAACGCCGCCAGTATTACCTCGATGTGTATGCTGGCAAACCCGGGTGGCAGCAGTATTAAAACGTAATAATTATAATATTATTATATATAATAAGGGGATGAAGGAATGAAGGACGGCCCGACGAGTGTTGTTGCCCATGATGAAACGACGACGGCGAAGTATCCGAAGGGGCTGTATTTCCTGTTTGCCACCGAGATGTGGGAACGGTTCAGCTTCTACGGCATCTCCGCCGTTCTGATGCTGTATCTGACCTCGCGGCTGGGATTGTCAGACACTGACGCGTCACTCGCCTCGGGCGCCTACATGGCTTTCACCTTCATGACGCCTATCCTGGGCGGCTTTGTGGCCGACAAGCTGCTGGGTCTTCGCTACTCCGTCGCGACGGGCGGCTTCCTGATCTTCGTCGGGAACCTGGTCCTGGCCTGGCGCGAGAGCCTCGCGTTCGTCTTCGCGGGCCTTGCCTGCGTCGCGCTCGGAACCGGTTACCTCAAGGCGACCGTCTCGGTCATGGTCGGAAAGCTGTATTCCGAAGGCGACACCCACCGCGACAGCGGATACACGCTGTTTTACATGGGTATCAACCTCGGGGCGCTGTTGGCCGGTGTTCTGATGGCCTGGGTCGCGCGAAACTACGGTTGGCATAACTGCTTCTATCTTTCATCTGCCGGCATGTTCCTGGGGCTGATCGCCTTCCAGATCGGCGTTCCTCACTACAACAACGAAGCCGACGGCTATAAACCGGGAAGATTGTTGAAACGCACGGTGGTGCTGCCGAACGTGGTCTGGCTGGCGCTCGGCACCGTCGCGCTGGGTGTGCTGATGGTGTATTTGTTCTACAATCCCGGCCAGACCAAGATCGCGATCACCTACCTCAGTATCGCCATCGTCGTCGGCATCTTCGGCCTCGCTCTCTCGTGCAGCGATACCGGCGAGCGCAACTCGATCTTCGCGATCCTGATCATCATTCTGGCGGCGATCTGCTTCCAGTCCGTATTCAAACAGATGTATACCTCGCTTCCCCTCCTCGTGGACCGTGTCGTCGACAAGACGTTGTTCGGCATTCCGCTCGAAGCCTCGTTCTTCGCGTTGGTGCCCAACTCGCTCACCGTCATTCTCTTTGCCGGTTTGTTCACCTGGCTCTGGGCAAAACTCGCCGACCAGGGGCGCAACCCGTCGATCCCGATGAAGATCGTCTTCGCACTGTGCTTCGCGACCGTGAGCTCGCTGCTTCTGGCGTGGGTGGCCAACGGCATCGCCGTCACCGGAATCAAAGCGTCTGCCTGGTGGATCGTTTT
>JAKJFL010000482.1:0-3295 GCA_022704935.1 Candidatus Rifleibacteriota bacterium | reverse complement strand
GAGACTCCACAGGGCGAAATCGGTGATTTTCTTCATGGCTCGGTCATCCCCGGCGTGAAGGTAGTATGATGCCATTTCTGCTTTCGGCATGCGGCGCCGAATCCCGAATGTATTTTTTCGAAATATTCCATGCGTTCCGAATCGGCGACGGCAATCTGGAAAACGGCTTGCGACAGCGGGGTGTTGGCTTCTGCAGCATGAACGTGAAACAGGCTATGGTCATTCATGAACCAAGAGACCTGTCCAGGAACGCCTGTCTGGAAAAGTCGAAATTCCTTTCTCAGGAACTCGCCAAGACGTGCCGATACACCGAAGGATAAACTTTTTCAGATCTCTGCATGGGAGGTCCTGCCCCGCATGAAGCTATTCAAGACGCTGCCTACACGCTCCGCCGCGTTCTTCGCGCTCGTCCTGGCGGCCGCGTTGACGTCTCTCGGATGTTCCGACAGTTCGACCGAGAGCAGTTCCACCGGCAACCCCCTCGGCGCCTATCAGCAGTCTGGAACATCCACCTCTCTCCCGACGAACGGTCAGACTACCGGGGTGGGGGAGATCGACTCGCCGATCGTCAGTATTCCGGGCGACGGGGAAAGCACGGACCATTCCAACGCACCGCTCCTGGACAACTACCACCCCGGGTGGCAGCAGGGGGACTGCTTCGGATGCCATACAGACCAGAGCCGCATTCCGGACCACAGTTATGCAGACACCAGCCTTTGCTACCTCTGCCACGGTACGAACGGGCTTCCCGGCTTCGATGATGCGACGCCCCCCATCGTGAAAGGGATCGTGGCGAATCCGTCCCCGAGCTCCGTCACCATCCGTTGGACTACCGACGAGCTCTGCATCAGCCGGCTGATCATCCGAACCAAGGAGGGAGACCGCCTCGAGTTCCCCGTCAGCACGGAGTACGTGACCTCACACAAGTATTCGGTGAACGGTCTTCTCGCCAATACGACCTATACGTACGAGATCATTGCGACGGACAAGAACCGGAATGTGACAAGCACCGGGTCTCTGGCGAACCTGAGTTTCACGACGCTGGCGGCGACGGCAACGACGACCACCCCGACGGGCACGACCACCGGCTCGCCTTCCCAGGAGTTTTTCAGCGAGATCAAGGTCGACGACATCAAGGAGTTCTCCGCCAAGATCAGTTGGACGACCAAAACGCCCTCCACATGCATTCTCTACAGGAAATATACCATGGGGAATATCACTTCGCAGGAAACACCCATCAAGTTTTCGACGCCTGCCACATCCTTCTCGGTTGAGCCGAATTTCTCGTATACGAACATGGATTACACCGTATACGTCATCGCCAAAGATGAGGAAAACGTCGAATATACCTCGAAGGAAGTGACGTTCAAGCTCGAGAAACCCTGATACGCAAAAGATTCGCGACGACCGGCAGAGACGTTTCTGCCGGTCGTTCTGCGTTCCTCCCGCCCGCGGGTTGAAATGGCCGGGAAAATCTGTTATAACCTCTGCTCATGACGCTCAAACGCACGTCAGAACGAAAGAGCAGAGGATGAACTTCCTCGAGAGGCTGATTGGCCCGCGAAAATCGGAGGTCCCCTCCGAACTGTGGGAAAAATGCCCTTCATGCGGCGCGGTTCTCATCACGAAGGATCTGGCGCGTGGGCTCTACATCTGCTCGAAGTGCGATCACCACCTGCGCATGCCGATCTGGGACCGCATCGCCCTCCTGACGGATGGGTCCTCGTTCGTCGAGACAGATCACGAGATCGAATCCGTCGATCCCCTTGCGTTCATCGATACCGCCCCCTATCCGGACCGCCTGGAAAAAGCCTTCAAGAAAACCGATTCGTTCGATGCCGTCACGATTGGCGAAGGCCGTCTCGACGGCCGCCCCGTCCTCCTCGGTGTCATGGATTTCGAGTTCATGGGCGGTAGCATGGGGTCGGTGGTCGGCGAAAAAATCACGAGGCTTCTCGAGAAGGCCGCGCAGACGCGGATTCCTGCGATCGTCGTCTCGGCTTCTGGCGGGGCGCGCATGCAGGAAGGGATCTTCTCACTGATGCAGATGGCGAAAACCTCGGCGGCCGTCGCGCGAATGAATGCGGCGAATGTGCCCTACATCTCGGTTCTCACCGACCCGACGACGGGCGGTGTTTCCGCGAGTTTCGCGAGTCTTGGCGACATCAACATCGCCGAGCCTGGCGCTCTGATCGGCTTTGCAGGCCCTCGCGTCATCGAGCAGACGATCCGCCAGAAGCTGCCCGATGGGTTCCAGCGTTCCGAATTTCTGCTCAGCCACGGCATGATCGATATGGTCGTCCACAGGCGGGCCATGAAACAGGCGATTTCCAGGTTTCTCAACATCGTTCTCGGCCCCGTGGAGGTGCAGCATGGCGCGTGATCTGGAATTCGAACGGCCGATCCTCGAGCTTGAAAAGCAGCTCATCGAACTGCAGGAAACCTCCGTGGGCGGACATATCGACCTTTCAAAGGAAATCAACGCGATTGCGGACAAGATCCGCTCCGTGCGGGCCGAAATTTTCAAGGGCCTCGAGCCGTGGCAAGTGACTCAGGTCGCCCGCCACATCGACAGGCCCTCGACGCTCGATTACGCGAGGCTGCTTTGCGGCGAAGAATTCGTCGAGATGCACGGCCTCTTCGGCGACGACCCGGCTATCGTCGGTGGCCCCGCCCTCATCGGCGGCCATCGCGTCATGCTGATCGGCCACCAGAAAGGCCACGACACCGACGAAAACCTGCACCGCAACTTTGGCATGCCTCATCCTGAGGGATACCGCAAGGCCTTGCGGCTGATGAAGTTCGCCCAGCGGTTCAACCTGCCGGTCATCATCCTCATCGACACGCCTGGCGCGTTTCCCGGCATCGGTGCGGAAGAGCGCGGCCAGAGCGAGGCGATTGCCCGGAATCTCGCCGAAATGTCCCAGGTTGCGGTTCCCATTCTCTGCTTCGTCATCGGCGAAGGCGGAAGCGGCGGGGCGCTCGCGCTCGGGGTTGGCGATCGCGTGTTCATGCTCGAATACGCGATCTACTCGGTCATTTCGGCCGAAGGTTGCGCCGCGATTCTCTGGAAGGATGCGGCGAAGGCAAAAGAGGCCGCCGCCGCCCTGAAAATTCGGTCTGAAAATCTTCTCGAATTGGGTATAATAGATGGCGTTCTCCCTGAACCCCTGGGAGGAGCGCACCGCGATCCTCAGGTCACGGCGGATGCCATCCGTCGGGCGATTGGCGAGCATCTACCGCAGCTCATGAAGATGCCGCCGGCTGAACTGATCGAGAAGCGGTACTCCAAGTT
>JAKJFL010000481.1:0-3296 GCA_022704935.1 Candidatus Rifleibacteriota bacterium | reverse complement strand
CGGCGATGACCTGTCCCGTTTCCTTGAAAAGACGCTGCCGAAGGGGGTCCAGAGGTCTCGAGGCCGCCATGACGAAGCTGGGAAGCCGGGTGCTCCGGATCGAGATGATCCGGTCCTGGCGTGTCGAACGTATTCCCGGCTCGTGCGCCCGGAGCGGCTTGCCGGATCGGGCGATGGAAATATCGCCGACGGCTGTATGCCGTGTGATTTCGAGATCGACGGAGTATTTCGATGCAATGTCGCAGATACGCGTCCGGATGTGGCGCGCATAGGCCTCGCTCTGCTCCCAGATCACGACCAGGAGAAACCAGGTCTTGCCGTCCAGCTTCAGAAACTGATGAAACTTCAGCATGCGCTTGTTGTCTGCCATCGTCTCGGCGATCTGCCTGTCTTTCTGTGTCAGCTGCTCTACATCAGGAGAAACAAGCTGGTCGAGCTGGGTGCTGATGACGTCGGCTTTCCGCTGGGGAACCTGGGTTTCGAGTTCCGGCGAGAGGATCTTGAGCAGCCTGTTTGCCATTGGTCGCATGAAATTGACGAGGGAAATGCCGAATTCGGGGGAAATGGCGGCGTCATGCCTGCCCCATACGAAGTTGCCATGCCCGAAAAGCGCCATGCTGCGTATCGGAATGCCGAGCCCCGAGAGGTCTGCCCAGAGGGTGTTCATGAGTGCATCGACGGGACGCTTCTCCTGCTGATGCTCCCGGAGAGCGAGGGTTCTGGAGGCGTTTTCCGTCAGCCGGTTGCAGATCTCGGCAAATCTCCGCGTCAGCCTCGTGTCCTCGTTTTCGAGCTCCTGCAGTGCCTGGTTGAGTTCCTGATCGTATTCGCGCAGGAGATTCCCGCGGAGATCTCCAAGCAGCTTTCCTGTCTCACCAAGTGCGATGATGAGGGGAACGGACGCCAGGCACAAAAACCAGAAAGCCAGCTGTGAACGAATGCCGAACGAAGGAAGAGAGCCTGAAAATGCGCTGCGGGCCAGCAGAAGCAGCCACAGGAGCCCCCAGACAACGACAGGCATGGCTCTGGCATGATTGGAAACCTCATCCGTTGCGGCCGGCAGCGGACCGATCAGGAGACCGACTCCCCCTGCCATGGTGTCGAGAGAGTTCCAGCAGGCGAGATGGCGGTTTCCGGCCTCGAATACCCGGTGGAGATCCCGGTCGGGAAGACGGATTTCCCCGGACATGTCGTATACCTGCCGGGATACATACCAGATGCCGATATCAGACGGGGAAAGAATATCCGGGTCTTCCGGGCGTCTGAGGCTGATTTCCGAGGCTTTCTTCCGGATGAATGTGCGGACCTCTGACTGGTTCTGCAACGGCGAACCGCGCCGGACGAGAATCTTGCCTGACTTGGCGGGGCCGAGGGGAAAGGGAATGAAAACTGGTTCGAGAGCGGTGTTTCGGGCTATGAAACGCCAGTTGGCGAAGCAGAGGCGTCGTGCCGTATCCGCGTCCCCCGGGCCCGAGGGGAGAAGCATCAGAAACACCCCGACGAACCGGCCGTCGGCCTGAATGAAATCCCAGACACAAATGTGATAGCCATTCTGAAAAATTACAGGAAATGCTCGCCCGCGGGAGGGAAGGTCGAACAGCTCGGGGGAAACGCCGAATCCGAACAGCCGGTCCAGCGACTGTTTCCACGCCGCCGGCCGGGGTCGCCCCGGCTCGAACCGGTTGCGACGGTCTATCTCATGCATGATCGATCCGATGAGGCGGGTGAAGCGTGTCTGGAGTCCCTCGCCCGGGCAGGACACGGGGGCATCCGTCGGACGCCCGGCCAGCGCGAACAGCCAGATTGAGGGGCTGGCAAGCCCACGGGACATCGGCGTGCGCAGGGCTTTCGCTCCGATCCTGCCGAGCAGATCCTGATCGAACGGTGCCGATGCGGACGGCGGGAGCCGCATCTCGATCCGATTGCGGAATCGCGCCGCCGCGGTTTCGGCCCAGAAGGTGAGACTCGATGCCCGTTCCCAGCGTGCAGATATCGCCCGTGCTGCAACATTCCACGCTTTCGATGCCTCCGCCAGTTCGTTTGCCTGCCACACGTGCGCTTCACGGCAGAACAGGAAGACGGGCAGGAACGTCAACAGAAGGGGAAGGAACAGCGAGCGAAAGGTGGTGCCAAATGATTTGGGCGGTATCGCGAGATCTGGTTTCATCGTTGGTGAAAAAAGGGTACCAAAAATCCGACGTGGAAGCCATATTCCGACGTCGATGCCCTTTGAGAACACTTGCCAAGGGTGGAGGGTCTCCCGTAGAATCCTCTCCGTCAGAATCATTTTTTCCGGGAAGGAGTCTTGAATGCACCACGAGTTCGAATATGTTGCTCCGCGGACCCGCACGGAGCTTCTCTCGACGCTGAAAAAGTTCGGTGCCCGAGGGAAACTGCTTGCAGGCGGAACCGACCTCCTCGTCGACATCCGCGTCGGGCACAACGTTCCCGAGGCCGTCATCGATGTGAAATATATCGATGAGTATCGTAAAATTCGCTGGGATGCGAAGGAAGGCCTCTCGATCGGCGCGACCGTCACCTGCGTCGAGCTGATGAACGACAAGACCGTCAGGGCGAAATTCCCCCTGCTGGCCGAGGCCGCCGGGCACATCGGTTCCCCTCAGCTCCGCAACAGGGCAACCATCGCGGGAAACCTCTGCACGGCTTCCCCCTGCGCCGACATGGGATGCTCCCTGCTCGCCTATGGGGCTTCGATCGAACTCGCCTCAGAGAAGAAGACCCGCATCATCCCGCTCGTGGAGTTCTTCACCGGCGTGAAGAAAACCCAGCGCCAGCCCGACGAGGTCGTCCAGCGCATCATCGTTCCGGCCTCCATGGCGGGCGCGCGCGGCGCGATGGAGAAGCTCAAGCGCATCAAGGGCCACGACCTGGCCGTCGTCAGCGTGGCAATGGTGAAAACCGCGAAGACTCTCCGGGTCGGCGTCGGCTCGTGCGCCCCGACCCCGATTGCGCTGAAGGACCTGCCTGCCTCGGCTTCGGTGAAGACCGTGGTCGATGAGGCCCTGAAAACCGTCAAACCGATCGATGACATCCGCGCCTCGAAGGAATACCGTCTCGCGATGGTCCAGTCCTTCGTCGAAAAACTCATGGCAACGCTCAAGTGAGCATCGGCAAAGGAACGAACAGCATGCAGATGCACAGAATCAAAGTGAAGGTCAATGGAAAACAGTATGAGCGCGACGTGCCGGGCCATCGCAGCCTGCTGCACTTCATCCGCGAGGACATCGGCCTGACGGGCACCAAGGAAGGCTGCGGCGCCGGCGAGTGCGGTGCCT
>JAKJFL010000480.1:0-3317 GCA_022704935.1 Candidatus Rifleibacteriota bacterium | reverse complement strand
GGTTCGGCGCCTACGGCAGCCACATCCTGACCAAGAAATCCAGCAAGCGGAAGCGCAACTACCGCCAGTCGAAGCTTGTCCATTCCGGTGACGAGAAGGCCATCAAGAAGATGCTTCCCTACGGCTGATCCCGGCCGCACAGTACCAGCTGAATAGCAGGAGGAAACCACATGCCACGTTCAAAAAGTTCAAGCAATTCCCGACGCAAGGATAAAAAGGTATTCCGGCTGGCTAAGGGCTTCTGGGGAGGCCGCCGCAAGGTAAAGAAAACCGCGAAGGAAGCCGTCCTCAACGCTCTCTGGCACGCCTACAACCACCGCCGCGACCGCAAGCAGGACATGCGGTCCCTGTGGATCATCCGCATCAACGCGGCCTGCCGCACCCATGACATCAGCTACAGCCGCTTCATGGACGGCCTGAAGAAGTCCGGCATCACCCTGAACCGCAAGGTCC
The DNA here is from genome assembly GCA_022704935.1 of Candidatus Rifleibacteriota bacterium. Taxonomy (GTDB): domain Bacteria; phylum Muiribacteriota; class Ozemobacteria; order Ozemobacterales; family Ozemobacteraceae; genus MWAR01. The sequence continues at coordinate 2,864 of JAKJFL010000480.1, read as the reverse complement.
TGGCCGAGATGGCCGTGAACGATCCCGAGGCCTTTAAGAGCGTCGTCTCCGTGGCGAAAGCCAAGACGGCCTGAGGCGAAACCAGCGGCGCGACCATGCGCCTCTGAAAAACCCCCGGGGAAACCCGGGGGTTTTTCGTCAAAATATGCTATACTCTGCCCGCTTTCATGTCCCCTCTCTGAAAGGATGTTCTCGTCTTCCGTGAAACACATCACGTCGGCTCACAACCCGGTATTCACCTGGGCCCGGCGGCTCGTCGAGCGGCCCGAGGCCGCTGAAGACGGGACCATGACCGTCCTCCTCGAAGGCGAAAAACTGGTCATCGAAGCCCTCCGCTCGGGCGCGAGACTGCGCGGGCTGTTCGTCGTCGAGGGACGTGAAACCGACTGGCAGGCACACGAGGCGCTGCTCCACGTCCTGACGCCCGACCTGATGAAGCGGCTTTCGGGAATCGAATCCCATTCCCCCGTCGCCGCTGCCGTGGCGCTGCCGCCCGTCCGTCCGCTTTCCGAGACGCTTTCCCGGGCGAAGACGGTCGTCGTGCTCGACCGGGTCCAGGACCCGGGAAACGTCGGCACGATCATCCGTTCCTGCGAAGCTCTTGGCGCCGACGCCCTCATCCTCCTTCGGGGAAGCTGCTCACGCGGCAATATGAAAGTCCTGCGGGCGGCGATGGGCTCTGCCTTCCGTCTTCCCGTGCATCTCGTTTCCGACCCGGCCGATCTGCTCGCCGAACTGGGCCGCGCCTCATTCACGCCGCTGGCGACAGCCATGAGCGGCCGCGCGATCTGGGAAAAACCGCTTCCCGGCAAAGCCGCGCTGTTTTTCGGCGCCGAGGGAACCGGTCTCGACGCGGCTCTCACAGCCGGATGTCACGAAACCATCCGCATCCCCATGCAGGGAGCGGTCGAATCGCTCAACGTGGCGGCATCCGTCGCCATATGCCTCTACGAGCGGGCGCGCCCCGCTTCCTCCACCGGCCAGTCCACGTCGCAGACGCGACACACCAAGGAGACATCATGACGGAAACTCACGACACGATCTGGCAGCTGTTCGAGACCGAGAAAGCCGCGGCGAAAGGCGCCAAGGACATGGAAGCCCTCCGCGTCAGGTTTCTCGGGAAAAAGGGCCTGGTGACCGAGCTGTTGAAGACCCTCGGCAAGCTCGCTCCCGAAGAGCGAAAAGCGGCCGGCGAGCGCATCAACACTCTCAAGAACCGCATCGCCGAGGCACTGGACGGAGATCTGACGAAGCTCCAGGCCGCCGAGGAAGCAGCGCGGATCAAGGCCGAGCGCCCCGATCCAACCCTTCCCGGCACGATGCCCCTTCCCGGCACGATCCATCCCGTGACGCAGGTCGCCCTCGAAGTGGCCCGCATTTTCCAGTCGATGGGCTTCTTCATGGCCGACGGTCCCGAGATCGAGGATGAATACTACAACTTCGAGGCGCTGAACGTGCCGAAGCACCACCCGGCGCGCGACATGCAGGACACCTTCTACCTCGAAAACGGCCAGGTGCTCCGCACCCAGACGTCGCCGGTCCAGATCCGCGTCATGGAGACGATGCAGCCGCCGCTGAAGATGATCGCGCTCGGCAAGGTGTTCCGCAAGGACAGCGACATCACCCACTCGCCGATGTTCACGCAGATGGAAGGCCTCGTCGTCGACGAAAACGTGTCGCTCGCCGACCTGAAGGGCACGCTGAACATGTTCACCGAGGCGATGTTCGGAAAGCGGCCGACCCGCTTCCGGCCCAGCTTCTTCCCGTTCACCGAGCCGTCTGCCGAGATGGACATCCAGTGCGTCTTCTGCTCGGGCAAGGGCTGCAAGGTCTGCAAGGGAAGCGGATGGATGGAGGTTCTCGGCTGCGGCATGGTCAACCCGCGCGTGTTCGAGGCCGTGAAATACGATACCGAGAAGTATACCGGCTTCGCGTTCGGCATGGGCATCGAACGCATCGCGATGCAGCGCTACGGCATCAACGACATCCGGCTCCTGTACGGATCCGACATCCGCTTCCTGCGCCAATTCTGAGGAGACACACCCATGAAGATACTGTTGAGCTGGCTTCGTGATTATATCGATATCCAGGTTTCCCCCGAACAGATCGCGGACGCCCTGCAGATGGCGGGCATCGAGGTCGAATCGATCCACCAGCCCGGGAAGGGCCTTTCCAAAGTCGTCGTCGGGCAGATTCTCACCCGCGGCCCCCACCCCAACGCCGACAAGCTGTCGATCTGCACGGTGAACGTCGGGGCGGCCGAGCCGCTGAAGATCGTCTGCGGCGCCCCCAACTGCGACGCCGGCAACAAGGTTCCCGTCGCGACGATCGGCGCGTCGCTGCCCACGGGCTTCGAGATCCGCAAGGCGAAGATCCGCGGCGAGGAGTCGTTCGGCATGATGTGCAGCCGGCGCGAACTCGGCATCAGCGACGAGCACGAAGGGCTCTGGATTCTTCCCGCCGATGTTTCCATAGGGGAAGATATTGTAAAAGCCCTCGGCATGGACGACGTGATTTTCGAGATCAGCGTCACGCCGAACCGGGGCGACGCCCTCTCCCACCTCGGCATCGCGCGCGAGCTGTCGGCGATCTTCAACCTGCCGCTGCATCGCGAAGGCCTGGCCGGCGTTTCCGGGGAAGGCGACGTCGATTCCCAGACGAGCGTCACGATCGAGGATTCCGACCTCTGCCCGCGGTATGGCGCGCGGCTGGTGCGTAACGTGAAGGTCGGGCCGAGCCCGCGCTGGCTGCAGGACCGGCTCGAGAAAATCGGCCTGCGCGCCATCAACAACGTCGTCGACGTGACGAATTATGTATTGATGGATATAGGTCACCCCATGCACGCGTTCGACTTCGACCGGCTC
>JAKJFL010000479.1:0-3323 GCA_022704935.1 Candidatus Rifleibacteriota bacterium | reverse complement strand
GGGCGGGAAGCGCCTTGCGCTCGGCCCGGACTTTCGCGGCTTTCGAGCGCTCCTGGATCTTCTTCTTGACCGAAGGGGGCAGGGGTTTGCGTCCGGCCTTGCGGCGAAGGACCACGGTTCCGGCGAGCTTCGCCGGCTTGCGCCCCGTCGGGACTGCATGCAGTTCGAGACTTCCATCCAACAGACCGCGGAATACCTTGGCGAGACTTTTCAGGTTCATGGCTTTCATTCAATCTCCTTTATTGGATGCTATTTTTCTTGTCTCAGAGTGCTGCATGGCCGACTTCAGATCCATAATGCAACAATAGAGAATACTACGATAAAAAAAAAGTCTTTGCAAGATTATTCAAAAAAAAGAACCGCATCATGATCCGATGCGGTTCTTGAACGAATTGTCGAAGGATTATCTGATGCCGATGGTGGCCACCATGACGGCCTTGATGGTGTGCAGACGGTTCTCTGCCTGGTCGAAGACCTTCGAATACTTGCTTTCGAATACTTCGTCGGAAACCTCCATGGCGCCCGTCTCTTTCGACACCTCGGTCTTGTCGTCGTGGAAGGCCGGGAGGCAGTGGAGGAACATCGGGTTCTCCTTGCCGGTCAGCTTGATCATCTGCATGTTGACCTGATACGGTTTGAGGAGCTTGATGCGGGCGGCCATCTGGGCTTCTTCGCCCATGCTGGCCCAGACGTCGGTATAGAGAACGTCACAGCCCTTGACGCCCTTGGCGACGTCATCGGTGACGGTGATCTTCGCCCCGCTCTCGGCGGCGAACTTTTTCGCGGCTTCGACGATGGCCTTGTCGGTATGGAGAGACTTGGGGGCGACGACGCGGAAATCCATCCCCATCTTGGCGGCGCCGATCATGAGCGTATTCGCCATGTTGTTGCGGCCGTCGCCGACGTATGCCATCGCGATGCCCTTGAGGGTGCCGAACTGCTCGATGATGGTCTGGAAATCGGCCAGGATCTGGGTCGGGTGATAATCGTCGGTGAGGCCGTTCCAGACCGGAACCCCGGCGTATTTTGCCAGGCCGAGAACGGTCTCGTGCTTGAAACCGCGGAACTGGATGCCGTCGAACATGCGGCCGAGGACGCGGGCCGTGTCGGCGACGCTTTCCTTCTTACCAAGCTGGATGTCGCCCTTGCCGAGATACTCGGCGTGCGCGCCCTCGTCGGCGGCGGCGCAGATGAAGGCGCAGCGGGTGCGGGTCGAGGCCTTCTCGAAGATCAGGGCGATGTTCTTGCCTTCGAGGTTGCGGGGCCGGATGCCGGCGCGCTTGAGTCGCTTGAGGTCGGCCGAGAGATCGAGCAGATACTGGATCTCTTCAGGGGTGTAGTCATCGAGCTGGAGGAAGTGGCGGCCTTTCAGATTGACGGGCATGTCGTTCTCCTTTTCCTTGCTTCATGCTGTTTCGTCGGCGCTGTGTCCGACACGCTTCATGAATATCATGCCGTTCCGGAATTGGCAACCGCTTCCCCTGTAAACGGCGAATACAGGACACATCGCGATGCGTACCCGCGAAATAAATAGCGAAGCGAATATTAATTGCCGGGGGCCGGGCGATGGGGTGAGCAGAAGGCAGCCCAGGCACAGTCTGCACAGGGGGCGGCGGGGCCGGGACTCCAGAACCGCTCGGCCCGGATGCGGGCGACGGTTGCCTCGGCGGCCGCTTCGAAGGCAGGCAGGTCCGGATCGACTTGCTCGAGCCGGGTCTCGTGCGGCGTCAGATACAAAAGCGACGCAGATGCGACGGTGAGAAGCCCGCTTTCGCCGAACAGACCGCGCCGTGCCGCGGCGAGATACAGGGCAAGCTGCCGTGCATACGCATCGTGGATGGCGGGAGAATATGCGTGAGTTTTATAATCTATGATATGTATATCGCCATCGCTGATGTCGATCCGGTCGGCGAACCCGCGAAGCAGGAACGGGCCGCCGGACGGCGCGGGGCCGCCGATCTCGAGGCGCAGGTTGACCTCAGCCTCGAGGTGTGTCGCGTCCGTCTCGGCGAGAGGGGAGGTCAGATACCTGTCGAGAATCAGCGCCGCGCGCTCGCGGCCGGCAACCCCCTCATCGCCATGCAGGGGAAGAATGCGGTCGAAAGCCTCGAAAAGCCGTTTTCTGCGTTCGTCGGGCGTCAGCACGGAAACGGGGATGGCGTGATAGATGCGGAGGGTTCGATGCACCAGGTTCCCGACCGCGGGGACCTTCGCTTCTTCCGTCGGCCTGTCGAGAGGCGCCACATGACGGCGCCTGAAAAAGTATCGCCTCGGGCACTGCTCGTACGAATCGAGATCGGCGAGGGCGAAGATCTCTTCACGGCCGCCGGCGGCTCCCGGAGAAGGGGCGACGCGGAACTTCGCTTCCCGTTCGCGGCCGAAACGATCCGTCAGGGCGGTGATCTGAGGCTGGATTTCCCCGGGTTCGACTGCCGGCATTTGCGACGGGGGCGGAACGTGAGGCGGCAGAGAGCCGGCTTCGAGCCAGACGTCCGTGACGGAGCGCCACTCCTCGACGGGGCGGACGCTTCCTATATCCGGGCATGAGCGCAGCAGTTCGGCAAGTTCGCAGAGCGCCTGCCGTTCTTGTTCTGCGTCCGTCGCCGATCCGCTGATGACGAGCACGTCGCGTGCGCGGGTGAGGGCGACGTACAGCTTGCGTCGCTCTTCCCCGGTCGATGCGGCTTCGTCGGCGGCGAAGAAGGGGGTCAAAACATCGTCCGGACTGCCGCCGACATCGCCCTGATGTGCGATCAGCCCCTGTTCCCTGGTCACGTACAACCCCTGCTCCCGTTTGAACGCGCGGGTCCGCAGACGGGGCAGGAACACGACGGGAAACTCGAGACCCTTCGCCTTGTGAATGGTGAGGATCTTGACGGCTTCGCCCTCTTCGAGACCGAGTCCCGCCTCGTCTTCGTCGACTCCCGATTCGAGCGTCTTCTCATGGTAGGCGAGGAAGTCCCGAAGTGTCGTGAACACACCGTTGGCCTCGAAAGCCCGGACGATGCCGATGAATTTCGTGAGGTTGTTTTCGAGCCGGCGCCGCCTGAGGTCGTCCGTCTGGGATGCGGCATGCTCGAAGAACCCCGCCTGCTCGAGAATGGCGTAGACGAGGTCCAGGACGCCGAGAGAGCCGCTCATCGCCTGAAGCCGGACGAACAGACGTCGGAAGGCGCTGACCCGTTCCGGCAGAGATTCTTCCGGGAGGGCGAGCAGATACGCGAGCAAGCTGATGCGCTCCTCGCGCCTTTCACGGAACAGACGCGCCAGTTCTTCGTCGGAAAGGCCGTATTGCGGCCCCGTCAGGATCGTCGCGAGCGAGG
>JAKJFL010000478.1:0-3332 GCA_022704935.1 Candidatus Rifleibacteriota bacterium | reverse complement strand
GAGATCTCGGCGGCGATGCCTTCACGGACTGAGAACTCGTCCGTCGGGTCGAACTCCGCACGAACGAGGAAGATACCATCTTCGCCGAGGGAAAGCTGCCCCGAAGAGATCGAGGTGACGATGCCGCGCCGTTCCTTCAAAGAAGAGGCGAGCCGGCTGCTGCGTCCCTGGCCGAGCAGAATACCGAGCAGTTCGAGGCCTGCCGCGTCCTCGCGGTTCGCTTGCGATACCGTCCGCCATGCCGACTGAAGATACCCGCGTTTCACGTCGAGGGCCCTGCGGATCGCCGTTCCCGCTGTCGGCCGGGTGGGCAGGGGCGTGAGGGGTTGTACCGGTGCGGGGGCCTCCCAGTCACCGTATAGATCCTCGATTCGCTTCATCACTGCATCGACGTCGATATCGCCGGCGACGAGGATGAACAGGTTGGCAGGCACATACCAGGTTCGGAAAAAGTTCGCCAGCATGTCTCGTGTGATACCGCCCGCTATATTTTCGCGAGGTCCGAGCACCTGGCGACCGTAGGGATGGCCGGGATACAGCGCCGACATCATTTCGTCCCAGAGGATGCGGTGCGGATTGTCGGCGGAGCGCTTGATCTCCTCGATGATCACCGACCGCTCGGCGTCGACCGCCGCCGGATCGAGGACCGACCGACGGATCACGTCGGCGTGGATCTCGAGCGCTTTGTCGAGATGAACCTTCTCGCCGCTGATATAGTAATGCGTATAATCGAGCGACGTGCCCGCGTTGGTGCGGCCGCCGAAACTTTCGATCTCGCGGGCGATCGCGCCGACGCCGCGGGTCGGCGTGCCCTTGAAGAGCGTGTGCTCGAGAAAATGCGCGATCCCGTTCGTCTCGGGAATCTCGTGCCGGCTGCCCGCCCTGACCCAGATGTCGGATACGAACAGTGGCGCGGTGCGGTGCTCGCGAACGAGGATCGTCAGGCCGTTCGGAAGAGAGATGGTGTGAAAGGGTTCCCAGCGGAACCCGGGGGCGCGGCCAGAGGTGTTGTGTTCGTTCATGTTCTCACGGTGCGGAAATCGGAAGAAACGGGAAAACCCGGGCGGAGCCGAGCTTCGCTTCGATGCGTTCGAGAATGTTGAGAGGCCTTCCATACAGGAGTTTGGGGCGGCCGGCGACAACGACTTCCGAGAAATTCGCGAAGTCGATCATGCAGGCCCGACGCATCGACTCCTCTCCGTAGACGAGCGCGCCATTATGTATAACCATTGATATATCTCCAGGCTGGAGAGCCAGAAAACTTTCGAACGGGTCCTGCTTCGGATCGTCGAAGACCAGCAAATTCGCGGTTTTCCCCGGAGCGATGCTGCCGTATTTCTTGTCGACCCGGAAGAATTTAGCGGGGATCTGCGTCACCATCCGGACGAGGTCCTTTGGCGTGAGGCGGCCGCCGAACCGCTCGTCGGACCATTTCCGCAGGAGGCGAAGATCCTCGAGCAGGTTGACCGAGCCGCTCACGGCGCCGTCCGTGCCGACGGCGATCTCGATGCCGAGATCGAGTGCCTTTGCCACAGGGGGGATGACGCCGAATCGGTTATGGAGAGAGCCAGGGCAGAAGACGAGAGAGGATCTGAAAGAGGCGACAAGCTCGAGATCGGCATCCGAGAGGCCGATTCCGTTCACGAGAATCGTGTTCGGACCGAGCGCGCCCAGGCGTTTCAGCGAATCGAGTTCCTCATGAATCGCTCCGCCTGCCCCTTCGCAACAGTGCGTAATGAACGGCAAAATCCCGCGTGAGAGGCGAATCTCCTCCGCCGGTCCCTGGCCCCACGCCGGTGCTTCCGGCGATGCAGAATGAGCGAGGTAATAATGCTCGAGAAGGCTGACCAGGCCGCGTCCCTTGTAGGTCGCGTTCACCTCATGGGGAAAATGGTCGACGATCAGCCCGACGCCCGAAAGAACGTTCTTGAACATGCCGAGGCCATACAGATCGGTGATCGAAAGAGCCTGCCGGTCGCGATAGATATCGGAAGCCTGGAACGCGCGTTCCCACTCGAGCCAGTTCGCATACGGCCGATCGCCGAACTTCGGCCAGAAGGTGTCGTAGAGATGGTCGTGTGCGTTGATCAGTGAGGGAAACACAAGGCGGTTGCCGAGGTCGACCGTCGTCTCGATCGGCTTCTCGAACGTCCCGTCGGCCGGCAGCACAGCCGCGATCGTGTCCTGATACAGAACGAGCCGCCCGGGGGCGATCGTCTCATCCGGCATCAGGAGGCGGCAGTTGTCGAGAAGCGTATACATTATATATTTTCCAGATCATAATCACGGAAGGGGCTGGGCAGCTCTTGACTGAGCTCTCTTCGCGCTTCCTCCCAGGTTTTCCCGGCGAACGCCATCGACATGAAATGCTTCCCGACCGTGTCCAGGAAACTCAGCAGAGACACCCGCTCGAAGTCGGGACGGATCGTCCGGACGCATTCGAAACTCCGGTAGAATCCTTCCAGATCCTTGATTCCGAGAGCAAGAAGCGTGTGCTCGAAGTTCATCACGAGTTCGTCGCGCGTTCGCATGTCCATGGGCAGAAGCTGGCTGCCCAGGAGCGTTCCCACCATCTCACCGCGGAACTCGAGCGGAATGGCGAAGACCAGGAACCCGGCGTAGCAAATGTTGACGAAGGGCACCTTGCGCCTGAAGAGCCTGTCCTCCACGTTCTTGTATGAACGCTTGCAACGCTGGCGACCACGCTCCGAACCCCGGATGAGACTGCATGGGCCGTTGAAGTAGTCCGTTTTGACGACCACCTCGCCCGTGTTCGACCGGAGCGACAGGGGAATACCGTAAAACCGCTCGATCTTCCTCAGCAGATCGGGAATCTGTCCGACGGCGAAGGTCACCGTCTGATTGATGTTGATGTCTTTCGCTTGTGGTGCCATGGGCTTCTCCCGATGTTCGGCCGGCGGCGGACATGGGCCGGCGTGCAGGGCGCGGGGTTTTCCCGCAGGTGGGTCAGGCCTCGGCGACGGCCGGCGCCGATGTGGCGTTTCCCTGCCAGAGCCGCATCGCGAGCAGGAGCGAGTTCAGCTTCGTCGCGTTGTCGTCGGCCCGGGAGGTCAGCACGATCGGACACTTCGCGCCGTAGATGAGGCCGCCCATCGCCGCCCGCGCGAAATACTGGAGGGACTTGTACAGCACGTTTCCCGTCTCGATGCGCGGCACGACGTAGATGTCGGCGTCTCCCTGAATGCGGCCCTTATACTTCTTGATATGGCATGACTCGATGCTGCAGGCGAGATCGAGCGAGATAGGCCCCTCGATGACCATGTCGTCGCGGTGCGCGAGAGCCTTTGCGACCTGGTCGGCGACGACAGTCG
>JAKJFL010000477.1:0-3335 GCA_022704935.1 Candidatus Rifleibacteriota bacterium | reverse complement strand
CCGAAGTCCCGCCTGCCTACACGTTCAAGAAGGTCACCGCCTCGAGCAGCAAAAACCTCTACGGCGAAAAGGACCAGCTGCCCGGATCGACCGTTTCGCCACAGTTCGCGGAAGCCCAGGCCCGCGAGGCGATCGACCGCGCGGCGGGCTTCGCCGGAGAGCACCGGACGCTGATCGCAGCGGCGGTTGCCGTTTTCGCCATCGCCGGCTTGTGGTGGTTCGTCGGCGACCGACTGAGCCTTCCCGGCGGCTCCGGCAGCACCTCCAGGGTCGTTCACGAGACGCAAGCCGCCAGGATGGAGGAAGGCGGAAGCAAGGCGCCGTCGATGGTCGCCGGAGCCCGCGGCAGTCCTGGCCAATTCCTTTCGGGAAGTGGGTATGCGAGTTCGATGAAGGCGATGCACGACGAACGCCTTTCGATCTCGGCCGAGTTCGCCCGGAAAAACGAGCAGGCGCTTCAGGAAACGCTGATGCAGATGTCAGGCGACCCGAATTACAAGGGCTACGCCGAGTTCTATCTGAACGAGAACTGCAAGATGGGTCTCGAGTGCATCGAGAAAGGGGATTTCAAGGAGGCCCGCGATTACCTGATGAAAGCCCTCGAGGACACCTCGATCTCGGAGGAAGCGAGGGTGCTGGTGTGTCAAAGCCTTCTGGGCATCGGCTACGAGGTCGGCGACAAGGACGTCCTCGAAAAGGCGATGGACCGGCTTCTCGCAATGATTCCCGAAAAGGATCTGCCGAAGGAGTACAACCGCCAGTCGATGAAGGAAGCCTTCGACGGGTTGAAGCGCATGCATGAAATCACCCCGCAGCAGTTTTCCGAGATCATGCAGAAGCTTGCCCGGGAGCATCCCGGCAAGGTTCCTCCGGAGATGCAGGAAAAGATGCTCGAGGGATTCAAACAAATGCAGAACCGGTTCAAGTGATCTCTCGTCTTATAGGTACCGACCTTCCGAGCATCAGGAGGAGCAGTGACATGACGGAAACGCCCAGATCCCCTCACAGAAAGGGCTCTGCCTACCTCATCGTGCTCGGCGTGGCGGCGATTCTCATCATCATAGCGCAGACGCTCACCGAAACCGGCATTTCCACCCGGCGGCTGGCCGTCAGGTCGGTGAACGACCAGAAGGCCATGGACTGCGCGGAAGCCGCGACCAATCTCACCTACCGTCTCATCGCCGAAGAGATGAACGATCCGAAGATGATCTACGACGCGATCAGCTTCAAGCAGCTCGATTTCGACAGCTGGTTCTGGAAGTTCCGGCTTCCGCAGGTCATGGGCGGGGGCAACGTCGACCCGCTGCAGTTCAAGAACACCAACATCGAAAAGGCCGAGACCGAAGGAAACGGTCTCGGCCTCGAGATCAGCCTCGGGCCCGAGATGATCGCCAAGCTCAAGAAAACGTATACGAACAGGGATTTCGCCGATCTCGAGGATCTGTATCGTGATTTGGGCGGCGAGGTCACGATCAAGAGCGAAGCTTCGATCAAACGCGTTTTCGGGATCCTGCCCAAGAGCAAGAACTACGAGATTCCGGGTCTGACTTTCGACCTGACCGAGACGAACAACCTGACGGACCTGAACATCGGGAATTTCCTCAACTCGATCATGGACGACAAGGAGTTCAAGATCAATCTCACCGACCAGCTGGTCGGGTACATGCCAGATATCAACTTCGGGGACGTCGTTCGCGAGGTCATCAAGAATATCCAGATCAATCTTGCCCTGTATCCGGTCGCCGTCCCGATCCCGATCGGCAGGTTGATCGGCGCATTGTTGAAGGGCATGTGCGACAAGCTGGGCGAAGGCGCGACTCTGAAGGGGTTTCTCAAGAACACCCTGTTGAAAGACCTGAAGCTCGAAATCGACCTGACTGATTTCAAGAACTCGATCCGAAACCGCATTCTGGGTTTTCTTCCGGACGAGATCAGCACGCTGGTCGGGAAGGTCGGCTGGGGCGTGACGGTCGAAAAGATCGGCATTTTCGAGGTGGAAACTACGGTCGAGTACCAGCCTCAGGGAGCGCGCGGCACGACCATCCGCAAGACGCTTCACACGCAGAGAGATTTTCGCGTTGCCGACGTGCAGCCCATCGCCCCCGATTACAGTTTCTTCGTCGCGAACTCGAAGCTGCTGTTCGAGGACGAAGGGCTCGAAAACACCGACGGATTCGAGGGCGACAAGGAAATCAACTGGGCCGAGGGCATGGGTTCGCTGATCATCCATAACATCACTTTTTTCGACGACGAGCTGTTCGCAAAACTGAAAAACTTCTTCGGCGCGATCGGCAGCATGGACGTCGAAAAGCTCGCGAACGGCTTTTTCCTGCCGGGCCGGGTGCGGGTGAACGGGACGAAGCCGATGACAATACGGCTCAATTTCGGGCTGCTCGACTTTCTCGGCAGCGGCTACACCTTCACCGAGGCGTTGAAGGGATGCGAGGTTGCTGCTCTGCTGATCAACAATGCCGACAAGAACAAACACCGGGAAAAGCACGGTTCTTCCCTCGACAAGCCCGATCCGGCCAAGCATGCGTTCATGCCGACCATGGGCGAAAGCTTCTACGGGTTAAGCGCCGAAAGCCCCCCGCCGCTCGGCGGGTGGGTCGCCCTATTCAACATCCTGGAGGGTCTGCTCGAGAAGACGGGCGCCGGCACGATCACCGCAGGCGACTTCATGAACGTCCCCCTCGAGGCGCTGAAGATACCGCATTTCGACTGGCCATGGCTGACCGACAACAAGTTATGGATCCCCGTTCCGGTATTCTATAACAAGACTTATTTATTCGGGGACTTCCACTGCGAGTTTCCGCTTTCGTTCAGGGTCGAGGGAAACCTCTGGAAAAAATTTTCGCGGGTGAAGATGCCGATGATCCGGCTGTTCATCCCTCTGAACTGGCTGTTCGGCTGTCCGAACGTCGACGTCACCCTGCCTCCGCTTCCCTTTCAGGAAAACATCGTCGAACCATACGGGTTCTGCGCGTATCCTCCCCTCGAAAAAGACAGCGGGGAGGTCGATGCAGACAGGATGAGCAAGGAATGGAACCCCAGCGAAGCCAAAAACCTTCCATCGAATATATATTCTCCGATGCAGTATCTGAAGAAGGCGAGTTACTACTACGCGACGACGAGTGAATTTTCGAAAGACATCGCGAATCGGAGTTCCGAGATGGATGTTCCCGGCGTCGGGAAGAAGATGGTCTTCAACTGCGACGGCGTGACGTTCGTGGAAGGCACCGACGGCCAGGGTCTGTTCTTCCGGAACGAGCTTTACGTCTGCGGCAGGGGTATCATCGTCGCCGCCGGCAACATTCATCTGAAGAGCATCCGGC
>JAKJFL010000018.1:0-15121 GCA_022704935.1 Candidatus Rifleibacteriota bacterium | reverse complement strand
ACCGTCGGGTTCTGCGCACCGGTCGGAATCGGATAGTTTTCAACCATGTAGAAGTAGAGTTGTCTGGTATCTAGCGTGCCGGAATAGCGGTCGTTGACATTCTGCTGCGTTGAACGTTTGTTCGGATCGAAGATCGGAATACTGTTTTTGTATGCACCGATGATGTCGAGATACGATTTATCGCCACCCAGGCTCAGAACATCGGGTGGTTTCGGCACGTTGATGACCGCGAGTCTTGCGCGACCGATATCGGGGTCGGTGGATTTTTTCGTGTAAATGGAATAATCGCTGATCGTGCCTTTGGCCGGAGGGGTTGTCCAGGAGGCGACGATGGTGCCGACGCTTCCCATGCCGGCGGTTTGCAATTCCAGCCATCCCTTGGGATCCATGGCGACGTCCCGTTTGTAGACCTGTGTGGCAACGACTTTTTTGCCGACTTCTTTCGGTGGTTCGCCCATCGCGCTGATGCGGAAAATGGATTTCGTGAAATCCTGTTTGAACAGGAGCGACCCCTTCTGGAGCTCGCTTCCGGGGGGCTGAAGCTCATACGTATAGGCGTTGTTGAGAGTCCATTTCGACGTGACTTCCTTCACGGTGAGGTCGACTCCGGGGAATGTCAGGCCGACGAACAGATTTCCGTCGCCGTCAGCCTTGATGTCGTCGATCTTCGCGTCATTGTCGGCGCCGATCTGGGCGAGGATGCTGCTGATCGGGAAGGCGGAGTTTTCGTGTGCGCCTGCTTCGTTTCTGACGAACTTGTAGACCATCTTTTCTTTTTCGTCGAACGCGAAGACAATCCCGCCTTTCTGGTTCCATTGGTTCGAAACCGTGACGGCCGCAATGTTGATGCCTGTCGAGTTTCCGCCTCCGTCCTTGATCCATTTCTTGATGACGGAGTTCCCGAGGCAGTACAGGTAGTCGCTGTTCTCGTCTTTCATCGAGACGCCGAGCCACTGGGTGTCGGGAACCTTGTCATACCCGACGGCATCGCCCTTGAGCACGTAATTCGAGCTGCCTTCCCCGGTCGTGGTGATCGAATAGTTCGCCTTGCCCTCGGGGCGGGAGTAGAAGTAGGTGCGCGAGGTCGCGTTGCCGAGCTTGTCGAGCATCGGCATGAATGCCGAGCTGAAGATCATCTTGTCGGTCTTGACCGCACCGTCACCGGAGGCGCCGCCGCAGCCGTCGAGACAGCCGGCCAGGGTCGCACGCTTGATCTGCATGTCGTAGGTCGTCGCAAAGGGCTTGCCTGACTGCTTCGAGTAGCTCATCGCCGTGATATTCGGTTTCCACTGCTGGAGAGACCAGTCATACTGCGTTCCCGTGACCTTGTCGGCGAAAACCTGGTAGAACCACTGACACCCTTTTTTCCTGTTCCAGCTGGAATACCAGGCACCGTTCGGAATTTCATACCATTTTTTCCCGGTGTGAACACCCAACTGGAGAGCTGCGTTGGAAAACTTCGGCAGGTAGGCATCGGGGTTGTCAGGGGCCGTCGTCTCGACGCCGGGACCGGCGGATTTGATGGGGACACTCCCTTTCACCGTGCGGTTGGCAGGCCCTGTGCGGTAGAGGGGTGTGTTGTGTCCCCAGTAGGCATTGCGGTGGTCATAATGGATGTAGGAGTGGCACCCTTTGTCCGCTTCGGCGATCGTGACGCCGTCGTCGATGACCTGGCGCTTGATCTTGAAATTGTTGCCGATCGCAGTTTTCTTCGGGTCACTCAGCGTGTGGATGTTGCGATACAGGTCGACGGTCATGTCCAGGATGTCGACTTCTCCGACGAGATACTGGGGCTCCTTCAGTTTGAAGATGCCCTCGGGATCGCTCATGCGCCAGATCCCGCGGTAATCGATGTTGCCGGCGGGAAGCTCCGACTCTTTGCCGATGAGGAGATAGGCCTCGCCGTTGCGCTTGTAGCGCGCATCCTGTTCGGCCGCCGTCGCGAGCGACAGGCTGCCGCCGAAAAAGACGAGAAGCATCACCAGAAGGATCCGTTCGCATTTTCGCATATTCATGGGCAACTCCTCGCTTCAGGTTCTTGCTGTCGGACCAGGCAGATGTATCCGTTTACAATGAGACGCATAAAATGTACCGCTCATGGAAAAGCCCTACTCGAGGGCGGCTTTGATGACGGCGGCTCCGATGTTCTGATTGAGTTTATACGATGCAAACAGGGTGGTAAGTACTTCGCCGGTGAGGTCGATTCCCCCACAGACGATGTCTGAATCGATGAAAGAAGACTTTGCCGGCTTGAGAATCCGCGACCCGTGATCTAGCCAGTTCCGCGTCATACTTATGATGTTCTCGTAGTACCCTGCCGTGAAGTCATGGCTTGATCCCACCTCGCGCGTGAAGGGAGTTGTAAAAATTTTCTGATAGCTGAGATCGATTGGCTCTTCCGATTCCCGGGTGGTGCGTACATTCCGGAGGGAGCGTTGAAAACTCGTGTTCAGAACGATTTGAATTCCCCGCCGAGCGGCAACGGACTGGACCACCTGCCGGACTTCTTTCACGATCACGTTGAACCGTGCCTCCGTTTCCTCTGGCGTCGTGTATCCAGGGGTGAGGGAGATCTGCTGCAGGTTTTCGAGTTCTTCCGTCGCGGCGACACACCGTCCGGATGCCGACTGCAGCTTGGCCTGATACGTCGAATCCAGTTGTGCTTTGTCGAGCTCGAACTGTTGCCGTTTCATGCCCGCTGGCCCCGTCGCCAGTTCGACGATGCCTGTCGTGTATCTGTCGCTCAGTTCCGTCACGTCACGGGTGTAATTTCGATGAAGCTCGGTTATTTTCGCTCGCAGAGCCCGGATCTCGTTTTCCAGCTCCTCGACCCGTTGTTTCTGTTCCTGGGAACGCCGTTCAATTTGCTGGGGAAGTTTCGCTTTCGAGGGTTCGACCAGAAAGGCTGATTTTTCCGTGTCATATCCGAACATCGATGGGTGGAGAAGAACGAGGGCGCGAAAATCCACTTTCCCGATGAGCGCGCCGCCCGCACCCTGAGCAAAAGCCGTGAACGGCCACTGCAGGAGGGAAAAACAGACAAACAGGAGGATCGCTTTTCGGTTCACGATCAGGTTCATTGTCGGGCTCCTCGGAAGGAATGAGATATCTAATGGTGAAAAGACGGATGACCAAATAATGGCCGGAAACAAGGATATCAGTTTTCCCCCGGAATCGGGGGTGAAGATGATTCATACTCCGAAATGACGGAAGCGGCGGTCTCGATGATATCCGGGGAAATACGGTATCTCGTGTAAAGTGTTCTCACGACGTCCGCCGTGATGCTTTCTCCGCCATGAACCACGAGAGGCCACGGCTGCAGCGGAAGAAACCGCTGGGTTTCGGGGTGTCCGGTGAGCTGAAGCCAGATGGAAAACCGGTCTTCCTTGGTCTGCGTCTGATTCGTATCTTCGTGATTGGCGGTCAGGGCGTAAAAGACCTGCTGCTCGAGGCCCGAGACACCCCGTCCGAACTCCTTGCCGGTGCGATATGTCAGAGGATACCCGAACGGCACGGGAAAAGTCGAATTCAAAACCACGTCATACCCGTTTTTCGTTGCGATGCCCCTTACGACATCCATGAGCTCGCGATCGATTTCTTGCAGTATTTTTCGGGTTTCCGAGGGGGTGGTGAGCTCGGGGTGTTCGATAGCGAACTCCGTTTCGCTTCGTTCGATGCGGAGTCGACGGGCCTGTTCATCCAGAGCGGCGAGTTGCGTTCTTGCGGCTTCATTGCCCGGTTCCGCATTGGCGGAAGACTGGAACAGAGCCTGTTTTTTTCGCGTGACCTCAGACAATTCGCCATCCAGTTCCTCGAGCCGTTTGTTCAGTTCCTGCGATGACGCGGCGACAGCGGATCGTGCGACGGCTTCGGAGAACGCTTCGCTTGAAAGACCGAGGGGGACTTTGAAAAAACCGAGATTTTGAAAATCGAAAAGAGACATTCTGGGATGAAGGCTTGCCGCAATTCCAAGATTGATTTTCGCCGTTTTTGCTCTGATATCGCTTCCGTGGCAGGGGTAGGCGAAAATCAACAGGATGATGGAAACGAAAAATGTCGTGCAGTGTCTCATCTTTCGTTTTCTCCTTTGTTGAAAAGAATGGGTTCAGAACACGATGGAAACAAAAGCACCGTGTAACAGGAAAAGGATGCGTAGCGGCGGAGGAGATGAACATCATTTTTCATCAGAAAATCATTGAGACCTGCTTCCGGAAAAGCTGGGCATGGAACGGGGAAGCGGGGAAACAGATTCAGGAGTATCGCCGTATGGCCGTGAGGGATCCGAGAGAGAACGTCGGATATGAGGGTGCCGACGTCATCCATGAGGGTCTTGAGGGGAGGAATGCCGCCGCTCGCAAGAAGCTTCGAAAGGCGTTCGAACGCGCTCTGCATGGCGGCGATCTTGGAATCCATCTTCCTGATACGCTCCCAGACAGTCTCGAGCTTCCGTGGATCGGTCTGTGAAAGCAGATCACCTTTGACGATCGCCGATTTCTCCGCTTCGGCCTGCGTGAGACGCTTTTCGAGGTCTGCCAACTCCGCGCGGATCTGCGAGATGTCCTTGCGATCGTCGGGGGTTTTGATGAAGCGTGCCGTCTCGGGGTCGAAGCGCTTCATCAGGGGGTGCTCACGCAACAGCCGTTCGAGATCGGTGCGATGATACTCCTGGGCTATGAGCGTGCCCGGGGAAAAAATGTAAAAAAACAACGACAGATGTAAAAAAAATAATACGTTTTTCATTCCGGGATGGGGGGAATCTCTTTGGATTCCGGCGTGAATTCCGCGCCGGGGCGCCGCTTCAGAACGCCCGACTGGACCAGGGAGTTTATGACGGGAAGATTCTCATACAGATCTTCGATCTTATCGTGAAGGGGAAAGGCTGAGACGGAAAGAATGTTTCCCGGGACCGGATACTCCAGGAACACGAGGGAAATCCAGGCGGTGCCGACCGATTCCTCGGCCCAGGGGGTGTCGGGATGTGGGTGGATCGCCCGGATGCGCTTGGTTTCATACAGAATGAACTGATGACACCGGTTGCCGGAGTTCCTGTCCGAAAACAGGGCGAGTTTCAGGGAATGTCGATCTGAGCCGAGAACGACGGTCGAACCTCCTTCCCTGGCTGCAATGTCGACGAGCCCCTGGCTGGAGGAAACGGGAATCCAGGTTACGATCGGATCGTGGTCCCCGAAGAGCGTCAGCAGGATGCTCAGCACTGTCCCGTAGAATGTCGGCTTGCCGAGCCAGTAGACGGTTCTGATTGATCCGCCTGCGATCAACTCGTGAAGTAGATTCGGTTCGCTCAGGGGCAGGATGGTGATTTCAGGTGAAAAACGCAGGAAAAATCTGAGTTGCCAGTCGTGTATAGCCAGACTGCATGCCGGTGCAGACTGCAGACAGGATACCATCCAGATCAGCAGCAGGGCTTTCTTCATATCCGTTCCAGTCTACCATATTCGAACTCCGGCAGAAAAGAAGCGCAGGTGCGAGCCGGAGCCCGCACCTGCGTGGATGGACGGAACGAAGATCTCAGGCGGTCTGTTCTTCGCTCATTTTGTATAGGACTTGATATGGTTCCTTCCGCTCGACCGTCCGTTCGGTGATGATGACTTTCGAGACATCGTTACTCGAGGGGATGTCATACATCAGGTCGAGCATCATTTCCTCGAAGATGCGCCGCAGGCCGCGTGCACCGGTGTTCTGGCGGATCGCCTTGCGGGCGATCGCCTGGAGGGCGGGCGGGGTGACTTCCAGTTCGACGCCTTCCATGCGGAGGAGGCGCTGGAACTGCTTGGTCAGGGCGTTCTTCGGGGTGGTGAGGATGCGGACGAGGTCTTCCTCGCCGAGCTGGTCGAAGGTGGCGACGATCGGCACGCGGCCGATGAACTCGGGAATCATGCCGAACTTGAGCAGGTCTTCCGGCATGATCTGCGAGAGCAGGTGGCTGATGCGTTTGTCGCGCCGTGCCATCGGCGTGCTTCCGAACCCGAGCGACGTGGTGCGGGTGCGGCCCTCGACGATCTTTTCGATGCCTTCGAAAGAGCCGCCCATCAGGAACAGGATGTCCTTCGTGTTGATCTGGATGAACTCGGAGTGCGGATGCTTGCGGCCACCCTGGGGCGGCACGTGCGCGATCTTGCCTTCGAGCATCTTCAGAAGGGCCTGCTGGACACCCTCGCCCGAGACGTCGCGGGTGATCGACAGGTTCTCGCTCTTGCGGGCGATCTTGTCGATCTCGTCGATGTAGATGATGCCCTTCTCGGCCTTCTGCACGTCGTAGTCGGCGGCGCGCAGAAGGTTGAGAAGAATGCTCTCGACGTCTTCGCCGACGTAGCCGGCTTCCGTGAGGGTCGTGGCGTCGGCGATGCAGAACGGCACGTTCAGCAGCTGCGCCAGGGTTTGTGCGATGTGCGTCTTTCCCGAACCGGTTGGGCCGAGGAACAGGATGTTCGACTTCTGAACCTCGACGTCGTCCTTGCGGACCGGCGACCGGGCGAGACTGATGCGCTTGTAATGGTTGTAGACAGCGACGGCGACGATCTTCTTCGCGCGCTGCTGGCCCACGACATACTGGTCGAGAACGTCGACGATTTCCTTGGGTTTGATGATGCCCTTCAGCTCGTGGGTCTGGTCGTCGTCGACCTCCTCCACGATGATGTCATTGCACAGCCCGATACACTCGTCGCAGATGTAGACTTCGGGGCCTGCAATCAGCTTGCGAACCTGATCCTGGCTCTTTCCGCAGAAAGAACACCGGAACTGGGGGCTCTTAGACAGCATGCGGTTACTCTCCGGCCGATTTGGCGGTTACTGGCTTGCGTTGAACGACTTCGTCGATGATGCCGTATTCCTTGGCTTCCATGGCCGACATGAAGAAGTCACGGTCGGTGTCCTTCTTCACGCGCTTGAGAGGCTGGCCCGAGTGGTGCGCCAGCATGTCGTTGAGCTTTTCCTTGATGCGCAGGATCTCGCCGGCCTGGATCTCGATGTCGCTGGCCTGGCCCTGCGCACCGCCGAGCGGCTGATGGATCATGATGCGCGAGTTGGGGAGGGCGTACCGCTTCCCGGCCGTGCCGGCCGCGAGCAGAACCGCGCCCATGCTGGCCGCCTGGCCGATGCAGATCGTGCTGACGTCGGGCTTGATGTACTGCATCGTGTCGTAGATCGCCAGACCCGCGGTCACGACGCCGCCGGGGCTGTTGATATACACCGATATGTCTTTCTCCGGGTCCTCGGATTCGAGGAAGAGAAGTTCGGCGATGATGAGGTTGGCCATGTGGTCCTCGATCTCGCCGCCGATGAAGATGATGCGGTCCTTGAGAAGACGAGAGTAGATGTCGTACGCGCGTTCGCCACGACTGCTCTGCTCAATGACGATCGGTACCAGCGTCACTGTGCGTTATCCCCCTTGTTGAATTCGGCTTCTTTGACCATATCGTAATGAACCGCGTTGTTCTTTAGCAAAAACTCGCGAATCTGCCGGTCGCGGATCGTATGGCGGAGATTTTCCTCGCCGTCACCCTTGGAAAGGTGCTCCATCAGCTTGTCCACGGTCATGCCGTAATCGGAAGCCCGCTTTTCGACTTCGGCCCGGAAATCGGCATCCGACACTTCGATCGTCTCGCGCTCGCCGATCTCGTCGACGATCAGCATGACCTTCGTCTCGAACTCTGCCTTCTCGCGGAACTCCTCGCGGAACGCCTTGTAATCCTTGTTCGAGCGCTTCAAAAACTCGGCCAGGCTGCTGTTGAACTGGCGCCAGCGGCGGTCGATGTTCGACACGAAGTAGTCGATCGTGCGCTCGACCATGGCGTTCGGCAGATCGACGTGGGTCTTGCCGACGACCTCTTTCAGGATCGCATCGACCGCGCGCTCTTCGCCGTCCTTCACTGAATGCTCTTCGAGGTCCTTGCGGATCTTGGCCTTCAGCTCGTCGAGCGTCGAAAACTCACCGACTTCCTTCGCGAACTCGTCGTTCAGCGCGGGCAGGGTCGGGCGGGAAATGCGTTCGAGCGTCACGGTGACGTCGAGGGTTTTTCCGAAATATTTGGAATCTTTCTCGGCGTCGGTATTGGCTTCATACGTGAAGGTGCGGGTCTCGCCGTTCTTCATGCCCTTCATCGGAAGATACATGCGGTTGTCTTCAGTGAACTTGTGGTAGCCCTTCTCTTCGGACATCTCGGCATCTTCGGCGCCGTCGCAGGAGACGACGATCTTGCCCATGAAATAATCGCCGAACTGGAGTTCGCCGTCTTCGACGGGAACGGTCTTGCTGAACTGCTCGCGGCGCTGCTCGAGCACCTTGCCGATCAGCTCCTCGTCGACCTCGAGACGCTTCACCGTGACGGTGTGGCCGCGATAGCCGATCTCGCCGAGCTTCGGGCGGACGTCGAACGTCGCCTTGAAGGTGAACGGCTGGCCTTCTTTCAGGTTGGACTCTTCGATGGAGAAATCACTGACCGGGTGCAGCTTGGTCTGCCGGATGGCGTCAGGGTAGACCTGGTTGACGAGCTCTTCCTCGACCTGCTCGCGGATCGCGTCGGGGCCGATGAACTTCGCCAAGACGGGGCGCGGGGCCTTGCCGGGGCGGAAGCCGGGGATCTTCACGCTGTGGGCGGCGCGCTGGAAGAAGTGGTTGTAGGCGGCCGAAACCTGCTCTGTGCCCACCTCGACGGTCAAAGCGACCTTGTTGGGGCCGATTTCCTGAACCTGTGTCTTGAGCTGCGTGGACATGGATCTGTAACTCCTTCAAGAGAAATAAAAAAGAGCGGGAGACGGGACTCGAACCCGCGACCTCCTGCTTGGAAGGCAGGAGCTCTACCAACTGAGCTACTCCCGCTTGCATGCTTGCTTTGCGAAGGGCGGGACTTGAACCCGCACGGTGTGAACCACCAGATCCTAAGTCTGGCGCGTCTGCCAGTTCCGCCACCCTCGCACGCTGTTGCGCACGCGCGCTCAACCATATTACCAGAAGAGAACGGAGAAGGCAACCCCCTGCCAAACTTCAGGAAATCAAAACGACCATTACCACAGAAACCACGATGAACACAGAAGTTTCGAGGCGTAGTGGCGCATCGCGATGCGCCCGTGTATTTCCTGTGACATGATGTTTCCCGAAATCCGGGATGAATATCTCGTCATGGCCGAGCCGGGCGGTTCGTGAACCGCCCCTACGGGATGGGGCAATGGACACTGGGGTGTAGGGACGGGTTTGAAACCCGCCCTGCGGCGCACCTGGTATTGATCAGGCGGGCTTTTTCGGGGCGGTTGCGGTGGGCAGGGCTGGCCGGGGAGGTTGGAATGGAAGCGTGAGCCGGAACGTCGAGCCCTTCCCCGGTTCCGATTCGACGCCGGCTTCGCCCTGGTGAACATGGGCGATCTGCCTGACGAGGGCGAGGCCCAGCCCGGTGCCGCCCACGTCGCGGTTGAGGGTGCTTTCGACCCGGAAAAACTTGCTGAACAGCTGTTTCTGGTCTTCCCGTGAAATGCCGGGGCCGTTGTCTGATACGGAAATGGTATACGTGTTGCTATCGTATATGAGTTCGAGGGCGATCTTGCCGCCGTCCGGCGTGTATTTCACGGCATTGCTGAGAAGGTTCAGCATGCTCTGATGAACGAGATCCGAGTCGCAGACGGCCTCCCGGTCGGCGTCGGGAATCCGGATGTCGAAGGCGTGATGCTTCTTTTGAATATCGGCAGATATGACGGTGGCGACCTTCTTCACAAGACCGTGCAGACTTACGGTCACGAACTTGTAGGTTTTGCGTCCGGCCTCCATCTTCGAGAGGTCGAGGATGTCGTTGATCAGGTTCGTCAGCCGCACGGCCTCGTCGAGGACGATCTGCAGGTAGTCCCTGCGGGTCTGCGGATCGTCGGTCTCGTCGTCGAGGAGCATTTCGGTATAGGCCCTGATCGAGGTCAGCGGGGTGCGCAGCTCGTGGCTGACGTTGCTGACGAATTCGGTCTTCATGCGGTCGATCTCACGTTCGAGCGTGATGTCGCGCGTCAGGCCCATGCAGGCGATCACCTCGCCCTGGGCGTTCGTGATGCGTTTTGCGTAGAACGCGATGCGTCGCTTAACTTCGCCCCTGGAATCGGTGACAGTCACCTCGCCACGCCGCGGACGACTGCCGTTCGCCGCTTCGCCCGGATCGATGCTCCCACCGTCGTTCACGGAGGAAAAGCCGGCCGCTCGAAAATGGCGGGCCACTTTTTCCCGAGCCATTCCTCGCGGGTGATCTCGTAATGCGAGCAGTAGGCCGGGTTCAGATACAGGATCGTGTCCTGCTCGTCGAACAGGATGATGCCCTCGTTGGTGTTTTCGAACAGCGCGCGAAGCTTGATGCGCTCGTCCTCGAGGTCGCGCGTTGCCTGCGCCGCGTCGTGGGCCGCCTTCTCGAGCCTGCCCCGCGTCTCCTGCAGTGCTGCGTCGGCGTCGCGCAGCTTGCCCTCGAGAGCTCCGGCGAGCCCCTTGATGCGCTCGGACACGATAGGATAAAAAACGCTATAGAACCCGAAGAACAGGAACCAGGAAAGGACCAGGGAGATGCCCTGTTGGGCGAGCGCGGCCGGCAGATGGGTGATGTGCCCGCCCGAGGCGACCAGCGCCGAGTTGCAGGCCTCCACGAACATGAAAAACGTGAGACCCAGGCCGAGGGCGCCCGCCCACATCGCCCTGCGGCGGATCCCGAGGCCGAGGATGATGAAGCAGGCGCCGATGAGCAGGGGGACGAGGCTCAGCGCGACGGCGCCCGCCGCCGCGGGGCCCGCTCCGACGGCGATCGTGCCCTTGCCTCCGGCGTAGCCCGCATGGATGCTCACCACGAGGCCGATGAAGGGGCCGGCCCCGGCCACGAGGACGAACACCACGCCGAGAATGATCAGGAATGTTCCGAAGTAATCGACCCAGCGGTCGGGGTTGATGTCGGTGAACTTGTCGACGAGCATCCGCCACAGGATCTTCGGCGGTTCGACCCCGGCGCAGAGCCAGCCTATGGCGATGAGCGGCAGAGGGGTCGAGCACCAGCTCAGGACCATGCCGATGCCACCGGTCAGATAGAACAGCCAGCCGAGCTTCTGCCTCGGCGGCAGGCGCTCCTGCCATTCCGGGGTGTGGAGATGCTCGAGAAGCCGTTCGGTGACGATCAGTGCGATGCCGACGCCGATCCAGTTGATGCCGTTGAACACGCCCGGATCATCGAGGGTCGACAGCAGGCGGAACATGCCGTAGGCAAAAGCCGCAAAACCCGC
Organism: Candidatus Rifleibacteriota bacterium; assembly: GCA_022704935.1. Classification (GTDB taxonomy): domain Bacteria; phylum Muiribacteriota; class Ozemobacteria; order Ozemobacterales; family Ozemobacteraceae; genus MWAR01. The sequence continues at coordinate 3,874 of JAKJFL010000018.1, read as the reverse complement.
CACGCCCCACCGGGTGTGCGGCTTGAAATCGCGCGTTTCGATAATCAGGGACATGCAAGCGATTCTATCAGGAACCCCGGACGGGGAGAAGGAAATTTTCCACCGCGTCCCGATACCGAATCATGTAATATTGCTCATCTATGAATGAAAAACCTGTTGGTCATGACCGGGCCAACCCCCGATTCCTCTTGTTGAGAAAACTTCTGGTCATAATCGTCATGGCGTTGTTCCCCATCTTCGTCATCCAGGGAACGGCACGGCAGGTCGAGTCGCTCGAGAACGACCGTCTTACAACGAATCTCCTGGCGGAGCAGAACAGATTCCTTACCACCCTCGGCGCCCTGGACGACGATGCGATATGCCTGAAAATCATCCTCAAAAACTATTTTCGGGCGATGAAGGACGCCGTTCCGGCCAGGCGGGAGATGCTGGTCTCGCAGTTCCATCGGCGATATCCCGGGATGGCCGACCTGTTCTTTTTCGATGGAACGAAGCGGCTTGTCCAGGAAATCAGCTCGAAGAGCCGTTCCCGCAGGGCCGCCGAACTCTCCTTTGCCGCCATCGTCGACCTGGGCCTGAAGAAATCAGTGCCTGAGGGGCTGAGAGGGCTGGTCGCGCAGTTCCTCAACGTCGAGTCCCTGAGCTTGTTCATTCCCAACCGGGGCGCCGTTTCGGACCTCGGACCGCGCGACCGGGAACGATACTTCGTCGTTTCCTGGGAGGAAGCCCCGACGCGGGGCGGTCTGGCCGGGTATGTCGCGTTCTTCCACCCGTCGATGATCCCCGGGAACTTTTTCATGAAACGGATGATCGACCATGCCAACCGCACGAGACGGGGGATGACGGCCGCCATGGCCCTGGTGCCCGATCTCGCCGCCGAGCGTGGGACCGGCGGGGCGGCACCGCGTGACGGCGTGGCGCAGAAGGGGAAAACGCAAACAGTCGTGTTCCACCCACCGGAACTGATCGGCACGGCGGAGCTGGCCGGGGCGTTTCTGAAGGCCGCGCCGCAATTCGACACGCACTTCACGGCGGGAAACAACACCGTTTCGTTCGCCCCGCGGAGACATCCCGGGTGGCTGCTGACCATGAGCGCCACTCCCCGCTTCTTTTCGGACCGGATTTATTATATAATAAATGTTATATCACTGGTATGGCTGCTGTTCGTCTGTTTCCGCATCCCCGCCGGGGGGCAGGGTTGGGGCACGCCGATCCCCGCGAAACTGCTGGGAGTGTTCCTGTTCGGCGTCGGCATTCCGTCCCTGATCATGCTCGTCGTCGGGTATTACGCTCTGAAGGACCACACCAGCGTTCTGCAGCAGAAACTCGAACTCCAGGTACAGGAGAAGATCAAGCAGTTCGATGCGAAACTGCGGCTCGAAATTCAGACGACGGAGCGCAGGTTGAAATCGATCGTTGCCGAAGCCAGCAACGAGGAAAACGCCGAACGGCGCCTCGATGTCTACAAGCAGTTTCTGGCGGAAAAGCCCTTCGACATGCTCATGGTGATCGACCAGAAAGGCCGTGAGATCTTCAATTTTCCGCGATTCAAAAAGGATATCGAACGGGATCCCGGGAAGAAGAAGATGGGGCAGTTCGTCACCGTCCTGGCTCGCGAGTTCATCAAACGCATGAACAAAAACCTCACCATCGACGCCGGAACCCTCGTCATGGAAGCGACCGGCAACATGCTGAGCACGTTCATCGGCGGCACTGGCCAACGCAACGGCGTCGACGAAATCATCCGGAACCGGGGCATGATGTATCCATTGGCGTTGGGCGGTGACAGCTCTTTCCTGTTCATCAACGGCGTGACGAACAGCAAGATGGAGACGATCGAGATCGTGGCCGGGTTGGCACCGGCGTCCAATATCGAGAGCCTGTTCATCCTCCGAAATATCCACAATCTCAAGCGCCAGCCCGATCTGAGATGGCGCGTTCATGCGTTTGGCGAGTACAAAACATCGAGGGAGCGGTACAAGCCCCGGATCCTGACCGACGACAGGGATGAGGACCTGGCCTATCGCTTCGCTCAGGTCGCCATGCGAGGGCATGCCATCGTCAAGAAGATAGTATCCGTTCGCGGCCGGAAAGAACTCTGGATGGCGCTCCGGGGGGACAATTTCAAGATCTATACATTCGTTGCCGCCGTTCCGCTCGAGCCCCTGGTCAGCTCCGAAAAGGCATCGTGGATCCTGCTTTTGAGCCTGGCGGCGTTTCTCATCGTCGTCGCCGTCGTGCTTGGCTCATTCCTTTCCGAGCAGTTCCTGCGGCCGATCAACGACCTGAACCGAGGGATACTGGCCATCCAGAGCCGTGAATTCGAACATCGGATTCCCGAGCATGCTCCCGACGAACTGGGCCGTATGGCTTCGCTCATGAACCAGGTCATGGAGGGAATGAAAGATCTCGAGATGGCGAAAACCGTCCAGGAGAGCCTGTTCCCGCAGGATGCTCTGGAGATCGGCCACTACCGGATATTCGGACAGAGCCGCGCGATGGCCGACATTGGAGGCGACTATTTCGATTATTTCCCGGTCTCGACCGGTGAGATCGCGGGGATCGTGGGCGATGTCTCCGGCCATGGCGTGGCGGCCGCGCTCATCATGGGTATGGCGAAGTGCGCCTTTACGATGTCTTCGAAGCAGAAGCCGACCCTTCTGGAAAATCTCGCCATGTTCAACGAGTTCATGCTGGCGACGGTGAAAAAGAAGAAGATGATGACCATGTTTCATTTTCTCCTCGATACCGGGAAACATATTGTTGAGTATGCAAACGCCGGGCACAATTATCCTGTGTATTACACCGCCGGAACGGGGGCTGTGACGATGCTCGAAACAGGGAACTGCTTCCCCCTCGGGATCTCGAAGAAGTTCAAGGCCGAAGCCAAGAGTATTTCGATGCTTCCCGGGGATGCCCTCCTGCTGTATACCGACGGGCTGGTCGAAGCCTCCGGACCCGACCAGGAGCAGATAGGATACGAACGGATGCTGGAATGGTTCCGCGAAACGGCGCATGCCTCGCCTGAAGAGGTGGTCGCGCACATGTTCCGGCGATTATCCGAGGCCACCGACATGAGCCGTCCGAACGACGACATCTCGATCATCTGCCTCAAACGGCAAGTCTGACGCGGGGCCCGGGTTGGGGTGATTTTCCGGCAACGGCCAAGCGGATGGCGGCGGGGTATGGTATCGTGATGTCATGTCACGCATTCTCGTGATCGAAGATGAGGCGAATATCGCGCGGGCGGTGAAGGACCGGCTTGCCCGCGACGGACATGCGGTCGACACCGTTCTGTCGGGGCCCGCGGCGTTCGAATACCTGCGCGGCGACCGGCCCGACCTGATCATTCTCGATGTGCTGATGCCCGATATGGACGGCTTCGAGGTCGTGAAGCGCCTGAAGGCTGATGAAACGACCAGAAACGTGCCGGTGATGCTTCTGACGGTCCTGACGGAAGACGAACGGCTGAAACAGCAGGGGCTCGATGCCGTGCTGACCAAACCTTACAGCGGCGCAGACCTGAGTCGTACCGTCCGTGAGATTCTCGAACGCACGGCAGGAGGGAACCATGGAACAGAAAAAGATCCTCGTGGCTGACGACGAGCCGCATATTCTGCGGGTCGTCAAGGATAAGCTGGCGAACGCCGGTTTCACGGTCGTGACGGCATCGAACGGGGAAGAAGCGCTGGAAACGGCCCGCCGCGAGAAACCCTCGCTCGTCCTGCTCGACGTGATGATGCCGAAAATGAACGGCTTCGATGTCTGCCGAACGCTGCGTGCCGAAGCGGAGTTCAAAGGCGTTCCGATCCTGCTGCTGACGGCGCGGGGGCAGGAGATCGACCGGCACATGGGCCTCGAGGCCGGGGCATCC
>JAKJFL010000476.1:0-3339 GCA_022704935.1 Candidatus Rifleibacteriota bacterium | reverse complement strand
TGGTCTGCTCGACCGTGATCGCCGACAGGTCCAGCAGCACCTTGTCGGGCAGGCTGCGGAAGAGCGAGACCTGGCGGAGAAACTGGACCTTGTCGAGTTCGGACATCGCGTCGAAGAGAAACCTTTCGTATATCAATCCAAATAAAATACCCCGGAGCTCCTGGACGTGCTCCGGCAATCTTCAATCCTAGCATCGAGTTCCCACCCTGTCAACGCGATGATTCACGGCGCTTGCATCGGCGCGACATTTGCGGTAATTTCCCAAGTCCGGAGAATAAAAACCATGAAAAATCGGAATCCAGCGAAGCGGAAAGGCCCCGGCTCTCAGGCGGCCCGCGAGAAGGCGTTTCTCGATCGAGCCTTCGAACGGACGCTCGAACTGCGCCGCATGGGCGAGATCGATTACGCCTACCGGCTCCTCGAGCGCGTCGGGCACAGGTTCCCGATCGCATACCAGGTGCATTACGGCATGGGCTGCTGCGCCCTCGACATGGGTGCGTATGGAAACGCCATCCAGGGCTTTGCCGCAGCCGTCATGCTCTCTCCCGACCAGACGGATGCCCGGCTGGGATACGCGGAGTCGCTTGCCGCCGTTGGCGCCGAAGACCGTGCAATCGCGATCGTCAAAGAGATTCTCGCCGTTCAGCCGAAACTGCTTTCGGCCCGACTCGTCTACGGCAAGATCTTCGAGATCAGGGGGGAATGGAACCGGGCGCTCGGCCAGTATCGCGAAGTCGACGACCAGGAAACGGACCCGAAGTATCCGGACCTCCTGAATCGCGTCGGTTACTGCTACCTCAACATGGAGGACCCGGCTAGAGCGCTCGAGATGTTCAACGAGGCGGTCCGAATCCAACCGGAACACCCCGATTACCTCTTCAATCGAGGTCACTGCTTCGGAGCGATGGGCGAATTCGCCGATGCGCTCACTGATTTCGAGCACGTCGTCCGGCTCGACCCCGGCGATGCCGAAGCCCTCGCGCTCGCCGCCCTGTATCTGTTCTACGAGGGCGACCGCCAGCAGGCGCTCGCGCGCGTCGAGAAAGCCCTCGAGATGTGGCCCGACAACCCTGAAATCATCGATATCCGCGAGGAGATTCTCGCCGACGAGCCGCCGCCTCCGGCGCCGGAACACGACGAAGAAGAGGAGTGAGGCAGGTCAGCCTTCCCGCTCCTCGACGTAGTTCAGCCAATCCGGAATCGTTGCTCCGAGATAGAACTCCGCTCCCAGATCCCTGACGATGGCGGGATCGTGCTCCGAGCACAGCCTGCGGCGCATCGCCGCGGCGCGCGGATAATTTCGCAGATACGCGAACAGGTGCACGCGGAACAGGGGCACGCCGCGCGATCCATGTTCCATGATTGCCTCTATAAAATGTCTGCGGAAGATTTCGTGACGCTCGGCAGGATCGTTCGAGAGCGGAGCGTTCCGCAGTTCCGAGAAGATCCAGGGCTTGCCGATCGCGGGCCTGCCGATCATGAAACCGGCGCAGCCCGAGATCTCGCGGACCCGTTCCAATGCCGCACGGTCCGCCAGGTCCCCGTTCGCGATGAAGGGAACTTTTCCGCAGCAGTCGGCGAGGCCTTCGAGATGCCGCCAGTCGGCGATGCCAGTATACATGGCTTCCTTCGTGCGCGCGTGGACTGCGACGGCGGCCACCCCCTCGCCGACGGCCATTTTCACGAACTCTTTCACGTTGATCTGCGACTGGCACCAGCCGATCCTGCACTTCACGGTCACGGGCAGGCGGACGGCCGACCGCACGCTCCGGATGATCGAGGCGGCAAGCGCGGGAGTGCGCATCAACGCCGATCCTGCGCCGGTTTTCACGACCTTGGCGACGGGGCATCCCATATTGATGTCTATAATATCGCAGATGCCCATCGCCTCGACCCGTCGCGCTGCTTCGGCCATCGTGGCGGGGTCGCTTCCGAAAATCTGGACGGTGTAGGGGCGGGGCTGACCGGTGAACGAGATGAGATCGTGCGTCGGCCCGTTCTCGTTCAGCAGGCCGCGGGCGCTGACGAGCTCCGAGACGGTGAGACCGGCTCCGAGCTGCGCGCAGATGCGGCGGAACGGACCGTCGGCCACCCCGGCCATCGGGGCCAGCACGAGATTGTTGGGAAGCCGCACACCGCCGATGTCGAGCGGCGAAACCAGGGGATCGGACCTGTTCACCTTATTTTTCGCTCATCGAGTCGTTGTAGATGGACGAACAGTTCCGCCCCTTTTCCTTGCAGGCATACAGGGCGATGTCGGCCTTCTTGATCAGCACCGGCTTGGTGCTGGCGTGATCGGGAAAACTGGCGATGCCGAGCGATATCGTGACCTTGAGGGCCTTTCCCTGGCCGGGATAATCGTAGGCCTCGACCGTCTTGCGCAGACGCTCGGCGACCAGCTGGGCCCCCTTGGCGTCGGTTTCGGGAAGAATGATCGCGAACTCCTCGCCGCCGTATCGGGCCGGGATGTCGACCGTGTCGCGCACGGCCTGCTTGATCAGCTTGGCCGACTCGATCAGGACGATATCGCCCTGCTGATGCCCGTAGGTGTCGTTGAATTTCTTGAAATGGTCGATGTCGAACAGGATGAGCGAAACCGTCGTGTGATACCGCTTGGCACGCATGATTTCCTCGTCGAGGCGGGCCTGGAAATACCGGTGGATGAACAGCTTCGTGAGACCGTCCGTGATCGCCAGTTCATATAGCCTGGCGTGCTCGACGGCCATGGCCGCCTGGTGGGCCAGGGCCTCCATGAGCCGCTGATCGTCAGGGTTGAAACCTTCCTCGGACATCTTGTTCACGATGTTCACGACGCCCGTGACGCGGTCCTTCACCTTCAGCGGAACCGAGAGCAGGTTTCTGATACGGTGCTCGAACGCCGCCGTGGAATCGTAACTTTTGAAGATCGGGTCGTTGCACCCATCGTTCACGAGAATCGACTGGCCCGTCTTCAGGACGTTTCCGGCCACGCCGTCACCGCTTTTGATGCGAGTATCCGAAGGCAGCGAGGCTTCTTCCGCCTCGTCGAGTCCGAGAACGATGCGGGTTGCCAGTTCGTCGGTCTGGTCGACCAGCAACATCAGCGAAGCGCGTTCCGCCTTGAGAGCCGAGGTCGCCATTTCCAGGAGCTGTCGGATCAGCTTGTCGGTGTCGTTCTGGAAATTCATCGTCTGGCTTGCCTTGAACAGCGTCTCGATCTCGAAAATCTTGCGGTCGAGCGCCTTGCCGTTCGCTTCGAGGCTGGTGACCATCTCGTTGAACTGGTGGGACAGCATGCCGATCTCGTCCGAGGCGTCGATCTGCAGCCGGTGACTCAGATCACCGGAGGTGACGATCCGC
>JAKJFL010000475.1:0-3347 GCA_022704935.1 Candidatus Rifleibacteriota bacterium | reverse complement strand
TTTTTCCCGGTGTTCTTTCCTATCTGCGTTCATCTGCCCTCCATCTGCGGATACGGTCCTGAATCCGAGGGATATTTCAACGGAGTATCTCTGCGGATCGGTTCTCAGGATGAAAAGCACACCAAGCACGAGGCATCACCGAGAAAAGGACATTCTCTGTGATGCCTCTGTGTTCTTCGTGTCCTCTGTGATGAGCGTTATTTCCGGGCCACCACGATCAGGGAGAGGCCTTTCCAGGGAAGCAGGCGGTCGACGAGGCGGAACAGCCAGACGAAGTGGTCGTAGAGTTTCATCGACAGCTTGCCAATCGAGCCACTCTCGAGCAGTTTTCCCACGAACAGCCAGCCGGCCACGCCCGGCCTGTTGAAATCGAGCATCCTCTCGACTGTGAATCCCGCCTGGGCGAGCTTCTGGGAGATATCCTCGCGCGAATACCGGCGCAGATGGCCAACCGCCTGGTCGAGCGAGCCGAAGTATTCCTGGCATTGGGGAAGGAGCAGAACGAGGTTCCCACCCGGCCCGAGGGTCTCGTACGCCCGCCGGAGCGCCGCCGCGTCGTCCTCGATGAATTCCAGGGTGTTGAGGCACAGCACGGTTTCCTGGGTTCCCTTCAGTTCGTCGAAATGGGCGGAGTTGCCGATATCGAGCGTCCTGATGCTGACACGGTCGTCGTTCCTGAACATCGACCGGAGGGTCTCGAGCGGCTGGGGTTTTATTTCGCACGCTATATATTCATCGCGCGGCAGGAACCGGCTGGTCAGGTTGCCGATACCTGCACCTATCTCCATCACCTTCCGGCCGAGGAACGGCCTGATGACATCCGCCAGCCACCTGTTGAATCGGGGCGCCAGCCGCACGTTGTGAAGGACGTCCTGGGAGGAAGGGATATAGCAGTCGTCGATCAGCCAATACTTGAAAATATAGTATAACGCCCAGAAACCGTCCTTCCAGGTGATCTTCTTTCCCTCGTCGTAGGTGCGGCCCTTGTAGGAGATCGGCACCTCGTACACGCGCAGGTTGCGCTTGGCGACTTTCGCGGTGAGCTCCGGCTCGAGGCCGAACCCCGACGACCGGATCGGGATGCTCTTGAGCAGGGGCGCGCGAAACATCTTGTAGCAGGTTTCCATATCGGTGATCGTGAGGTCGGTGAAGATGTTCGAGAGGTTCGTCAGGCCCCAGTTCATCAGCGAATGCCAGAAATACAGCACGCGCCGGTAGTCGGCGGCGAGATACCGCGAGCCGAACACGACGTCGGCGTCGCCCTCGAAAATCGGCCGGATCAGCTTCGGGAACTCGGCCGGCTCGTATTCGAGGTCGGCGTCCTGGATCACGATCACCTCGCCGTCGGCCCGGTCGATGCCCGTCCTGATCGCCCCGGCCTTCCCCTGATTCTTTTCGTGGAAAACCGGCAGGATCTGCGGATGAAGCCGCGCCTGGTCCGTGATGATCTCGCGGGAGCCGTCCGTCGAGCCGTCGTCGACGATCACGAGCTGGATGGAAGCGATTCCCGGCTTCCCTTCCTGTTCCAAGACCTTCGCAATGACCTTCGCGAGTGTGAACCGCTCGTTGTAGACCGGCATGATGACCGAAAGGCGGAACGGCGCGTGGCTTCCCATATCGACTCCTGAATCCGTTGGCTGGGCGAACGAAAAAAGTTTACGACAGAACGATGTCGGATGCACCATGAAAAGCAACCAGCCAAAACAAGGAAGCATATGGCGACGTTCTGGAAAAAACTCCGGTTGCCGGTGTTCGTCGCGGCGACGGTCCTGTCTTTCTCCGCGATCGAGGTCGTGGCGAACCCCATCCGGCTCAGCATCGACCCGTTCGTGATGACCTTCTGGCGGTTCCTGCTGGGCGGCCTCTTTCTGCTGCCGCCGGCGGTGCCTCTCTTCCGGAAAAAGGTCCGCTCCTTTTCGCCGCGTGTCGTGGGCTGGCTGGCCGCGCTCGGCATTCTGAACGTCATTATCGCCATGGGTGCCCATGCACTGTCGGTCAAATATGCAAAGGCATCGACAGCCGCGATTCTCATCGCCGCGAACCCGATCGTCATCAATTTTCTCGGCTGGCAGCTGCTCGGGGAAGCCCTCTCGATGCGCCGCGGCCTCACGCTCATTCTCGGCTTCACCGGCGTCGTCCTGGTGGCGGCGCGCCCCTCGCCGGGCGCGGATACGGCGTTCGGCATCGCCGCCGGCCTCGTCGGCATGGTCATGTTCTCGCTGTATACCGTTCTTTCGAAGCGGTTCGTCCAGCGGCTCGGCAGCCTCATCGTCACCGTCTCGACGTTCTTCCTCGCCTCGGCCGCCTTCCTGCCCCTTCTGCTTCTCGCCCATGTCCCGATCTGGCCCGCACCCGACGTCTGGCCGCGCCTGCTCCTCCTCGGCTTCATCGTGTCGGGCTTCGGCTACTACACGTTTTTCCAGGTTCTCCGGGAACTGCCCGCCGGCCGGGCGAGCCTGCTGTTCTTCGCCAAGCCGCCCGTCGCCATCCTTCTCGCCTGGCTCCTGCTGGGCGAGACCCTTACTCCGCCCACCATGGCCGGAACCCTCCTCGTCATGGCCGGCATCCTGTTCGACCGGCGCTCGAAGTCCCCGACCCCGGCCCGATCATTTCCGCCACCGGAGGTTCCCCGATGATGCTCTTTCCTTCGAATCCGGCCCTGCGTATCCTGCTGATCCTGCTGTTCACCACCGCCGGCGCGCTGCCCGCGCGGGGCCAGCTCGCGAGCGAGCCGACGTTCGACCTCGAGCTGGCTGACATCTACGCCGACTTCCAGCCCGACAAATATATAGCTGATGTTATATGCGTGCTTTACCTGACCTGCAACGGGTCCGACCCCGTCATGCTTCGCTGCCAGGGCAACATCCACCGTCTCGAGGTCATCGGCCGGAACCAGCAGAACTTGAGCTGGGTCTACCGCCCGCCCTACATCCACCTCGATAACCTCGAGGCCGGCCAGCGCGAAGTCGAACTCCACTTCCGCGTCCGCCACGACGGTTATTCGCCGGGCGGCGGCACCATCGCAACGAATCTGCTCGACCTCGGCGCCGGCGTATTCTGGTATCCGCGCCAGAACGCCTCCGACCCGCACCAGGTGATTCTCAACCTCGAAACCCCTGCAGATTACGAAGTCTCGACGAACGGCACCCTCCAGCGCGACCTTCCCAACAACACCCGCCGCATCCGCACCTGGATCGTCTCGAAGCCCGTGGCTGAAGGGATAACGCTGAAAACGCCTTAACTATCTTCACTGGTATGCAAAAAGTCCCCGTAATTTCCGGGGGCTTTTTGCATACAACTGAAACAAACAGCTACCGCCTCTATCTCCAGAGAGCGTCGGCGGGGAC
>JAKJFL010000474.1:0-3352 GCA_022704935.1 Candidatus Rifleibacteriota bacterium | reverse complement strand
TCGAGATACCATTGCCCGTGGCTCGTCTGGCGCCGCCTGAACTGCTTGTGCTCGGCCTTGTCGGGGTCCTGGACATTGTCGATGCGGATGAGATGCGAATACCCCGGTCGCGACCCGGCCCGCTCGGTTCCCCCGAAGATGACGAACTGGACGGCATTGCTGGCCGTCTGGCCTGCTTTCGCGACGCGCATCGTGACATGCGGGCTGTCTTCGAACATCAGCCAGTCGAGAAGCAGCTGGTGCGCCCGAGACGGCGTGTCGATGCGGTTGTAGAGCTCGCGAATCATTTCGTCCGGCAGTTCCGATTCGGCTTGGCGGCCCGAGAACGGCAGGTCGGGCAGACCGTATTTGAATATCGCGTATTTCAGCAGGAACTCGGCCTTCAGGGAGTTCTCCGTCGATTCGATGATCCAGACCCGATCGACGATGTCCTGCTGGTTGAACAGGTCGTGACGCAGGTTCTGCATCGCGATCAGATCTTTCATCAGGTCGCTGGAAAGCCCGACGCGGAACCCCAGTGCGTTCCGCTCCATCAGATACAGGTGATACAGCCGGTTGACCTGGTTGAGCCGCCCGCAGCACGGGTGGTCGGGGCTGCACCGGAGCGTGGCGCCCCGAGAGGTTTTCAGGCTCAGCACCGGCCCCTTGTGGTCGAACTGGACGAAAATGTCGGCGGCGGTCGCGAAAATCGATTCGCCCCAGCCGCCGGCCGCGACGAGTTCCCTTCCCTCGCGGATATCGCGGGCTGGAACCGGGCCGTCACGCGTCATCAGAGAGGTTTCGGCGGTCAGCATGATGCCGGGAACCCCCTGATGACGTCGTGACGCCGGGCCATCAGCATCCGTAGGACAGGTTGAACTCGTAGGGGTGCGGCCGCAGGGCCACCGGCATCGCCTCTTCGTCGGTCTTGCGCTTGATCCAGTTGTCGATCAGGGCCTTCGTGAACACGCCACCCTCGAGCAGGTAGTCATGATCATGCTTCAGAGCGTCGAGCGCCTCGATCAGGCTGGTCGGGAGTGCCTTGATCTTGCTGCGCTCTTTCTCGGGCAGCTCATACATGTTGCCGTCGACCGGCCCCACGTTCTCCTTCTTGGGATCGAGTTTGCGCCGCACACCGTCGATGCCGGCCATCATCATGGCTGCGAACATCAGATACGGATTCGCCGTCGCGTCACCCGCGCGGTACTCGAACCGCTTGTCGTCGGCTTCTTTCACGTACCCGGGAATGCGGATCGCGGCCGAGCGGTTCGACCGGGCCATCACGATCGAGACCGGAGCTTCGTAACCCGGTACCAGGCGCTTGTATGAGTTGGTCGAGGGGTTGGTGAAGGCGGCGAGCGAGCGGGCGTGGACCAGAATGCCGGTCATGAACTGGACCGCCGTGTCGCTCATTCCCGCGTAGCCTTTCGGATCGGCGAACAGCGGTTTGCCGTTCTTGTCCAGGAGCTTGAAGTGAACGTGAAAGCCGCTGCCCGGCGCGCCGAACATCGGCTTGGGCATGAAGGTCGCCGTCTTCTCGTGCTCGACCGCATAGTTTTTGGTCGCGTATTTGATGATCATCGTCTTGTCGGCCATGCTGCGGGCCGTGCCGAAATCGGTCTCGATCTCGAGCTGGCCGGGGCCGCCGACTTCGTGGTGGTGATACTTCACGCCGATGCCCATATCGAACAGCATCTCGACGAGGCCGCCGCGGAATGAGGCATACAGGTCTTCCGGCTGCTCGCCGTGGTAGCCGCCCTTGAGCGGCATCGGGTACCCGAAGTTTCCCATCTCGGCATCGTCGGTGTTCCAGTGGGCCTGGCGGGCGTCGATCGCGTAGCCCGAACCCTGCATCGCATCCTTGAACGTGGCCGAGTCGAACACGTAGAACTCGTATTCCGGCCCGAGGAGCAGGGTGTCGCCGATCTTCTGGCTCTTGAGGAACGCCTCGGCCTTGTCGCATACGAAGCGCGGATCCTGCTCGAAGCGGGGCTCGTCGCCTTCGGTCACGTGCATGTTGCAGATGAAGGAGAGGGTGGGTTGATCCCAGAAGGGGTCGACGAAACCCGTCGTGATGTCGGGAATCAGGATCATGTCGCTGTTGTCGACCTTCTTGAACCCGTAGCTCGAACCGTCGAAGCCGAAGCCTTCTTTCAGCGTCTGCGGAGTCACCGTTCGCCCGGGAGCCGTGAGATGGCGCCACCGCCCGAACAGATCGCAGGCCTTCAGATCGACGTTGACGATCTTTTCGCGCTTGATGAACTGGACGACTTCCTGAAAATTCTTGAACATTCCCTTCTCCTTTGTCTGTGGCGGACTTTTTCGACCGCTCCTGCCGGCGCCGTTTTCCGTGCGGCCAGCCCCGTAAGCATACCCGAGACCCGCCCCCAAGGCAACGACATTTCGTCTTCCCGGAAGTGGCTGACGACATGCGAGGAAATCCACGGATGGCGCAGGTGACGCAGATGAAAATCATAAACTATAGAAACCATGGCCGAATCTCTCCGTTCCGGCATTGACTTTCCTGATGCGGGCGTCTATCGTGGATTGACGCGGGTTTTGACCCGACTTTGCACGAGGTGACGACGATGCCTCCCAGACACCCCAAGGGACAGCGCAAATACCAGCTCACGGCCATTTCCGACGCTTTGACCGACATCATCATCGAGGTCGAGGACGAGGAACTGGTAACGCTCGATCTGCCGAAAGGCAACAGCATCGAACTCACCCCCGACAATCTGAAGAAGCTTCAGAAGATTGCGCAGAAGCACCTGCCGACGATCTCGCCCGGCGGCTCCCCGACCAACGTCATCTATGGCGCCAGCAATCTGGGCCTGCGGTGCTCGTTCATCGGCTGCGTCGGAAGTGACGATTACGGCTACGACTACATCAACAACCTGCGCGAGAACGATGTCGATACCTACGTCTCGATCAAGCGAGGCCATTCCGGCATCTGTTACACCCTCATCAGTCCTGACGGACAGCGCACCTTCGGCCTCGATTTCGGCGTCACGAAAAAGCTGTACGACTACGAGATCCTCCACAGCCTGATCGCCGATTCCGAATACCTGCACTTCTCGGCCTATGAGCTTCGCGGGGAAAATCCGATCAATCGCTCGACCCGGCATGCCTACGAAACCGCGCGCAAGGTTGGCACGCACATCTCCTTCGACCTGGCCGACAGCTTCGTGATCAACTCGGCCCGCGCCCGCATCGAGGAATTTCTCGCCGATCGCGTCGACATCCTGTTCGCTAACGAAGAGGAAGCTCGCGCCCTGTGTGGCCCCGACTTCCGCCGGATGCTCCAATACACCGATCTCGCCGTCGTGAAACTCGGCGAGCAGGGCTCGGTCGCGATCACGCCCGAAGGCGA
>JAKJFL010000473.1:0-3358 GCA_022704935.1 Candidatus Rifleibacteriota bacterium | reverse complement strand
CCCGCCGGCGGGAAATCGGGATGCATGGCCGCGGTCATTTCTCCGGCCGCCTGCGTCAGCAAAGAGCCGATCGCAGCGCAGACAAGCAGCACGGCGAACGCCCATACGAAGTTTTGCTCCACGGCACACAGAACGGCGGCCAGCGTCGCATCAGGGGCGGGATCGACGCGATGCATCACAGCATCCGTCAGCGTCTTCGAGGCCGAAGCGTCCTGACGGGCGCTCCGGAAAAGGTCCTGCAGATTCTGTTCGTTCATGATGGTTCCACCTCTTCGAGTGCCATGCCGATTTTCCGCTTTGCGCGGGAAAGCCGGGACATGACCGTGCCGATTTTGATGCCCAGTTCCGCCGCGATTTCCTCGTATGACAGTTCCGCCGCGAACCTGAGCCCGATGATCTCGCGCTCGTCTTCTTCGAGAGACTCGAGCACGGATGTCAGCTCCTGCCGGGTTTCCGCCCGGATGATCTCCTCTTCGACCGACGTGGTTTCGGCCGCCCAGGAAAGGCCCGCATACCGCATCAGCGACTTCACGCGCCTGACGAGGCTTCGCCTGGCGTTGAACGCCTGGTTTCTCGTCACGCGGACCAGCCAGGCTTTTCGGTTGAAGCCGTCGTCGAGGAACCGGGGCTCTTCGAAGGCCTTCGCGAACGTTTCCTGGGTCGCGTCCAGCGCGTCCTGGGCGTCGAGCAGGATCCCGAAAGCAATCGAGTAGACCAGCCCCTGGTATTCCTTCACGAGGCTCCGGAATCGGTCCTGGAGAATCACGATGTGTTGCCCTTCCGTTTTGAAATTCCGAAAATACTAACACCGCATTACGAAGAATATTCCCGGCTTTTTTCGGAAAGGTGATTCGCGCAGAAAAGATCGCAGGGGCGGGTTTGCGGCACGGCGAACGCGGCCGCCGAAACCAGAACGACATCGATCAGAGCGGCCAGAAATCAGTTCCATCTCTGCAGAGGGGTCCTCATCACGATACTCGATCTCCTGTGCAAGACATCGGGTTTCAACCGTATCAGAACGTCGTTTTGTTGCGACTTGAACGGCAGGAGAAGTGCAGGTATCATCTAACCCCTATGATTACGAACATCGTTGCCGTTCTCATCGGACTCGTGCTGCTAACCCTCGCCGCTGACTGGCTCGTCGCCGGCGCCGTCGCTCTCGCCCGCAAGATGGGCGTCTCGCCGCTATTTATAGGTCTAACTATAGTAGCCGCTGGGACGTCGACGCCTGAGCTCGTCGTCAGCGTGCAGGCAAGCATAGAGAACAACCCCGGCATTTCGGTCGGCAACGTGGTCGGAAGCAACATATTCAACGCGGCCGCCATCCTGGGCATCGCGGCGCTGATCCATCCCATCGCCTGCAACCGCGCAGTCGTCAGGCGCGACACCCCGATCATGATCCTCGTTTCCCTCCTGTGCTGGTGGTTCGCGTCCGACAAGCATTTTTCACGGCCGGAGTGCCTCATTCTGATCGGGCTTCTGATCCTGTATACCGCTGTCAGCTACTACCTCGGCAAGAAGGAAGCGACGCCCGACGTCCCGGACGAGGCGAAAGCCGAGGAACAACCGACCACTCTCGGCAAAGATCTCGGCAGGATCGGCGTCGGCCTCGTCGGCCTTGTCGGCGGCTCGAAACTGCTGCTGTTCGGTTCGGTCGCGATCGCGAAGTCGATCGGGGTTTCAGATGAAATCATCGGCCTGACGCTGATCGCGGCAGGCACGTCGCTTCCCGAGCTCGCGACGTCGGTCGTCGCCGCGATGAAGGGCCAGTCGGAAATCGCCGTCGGCAATGTCGTGGGCAGCAACATTTTCAATGTTCTCGGTATTCTCGGCATCGCCGGCGCGCTTCTCCCGCTCAGCGTTTCCGATCACATGCTGGGAATCGACATTCCGCTGATGGCCGTTGTCTCCCTCGGCTGTCTGCCCATCATGTGGACCGGCTACCGCATCGTTCGCGCCGAAGGTGTGCTGCTGATAGCCGCCTACCTGGGATACCTGTATATCCTCTTCCAGGCGCCGGGCTGAGGGGTCCTTTTGGACTGCGCCATCCGGGCGCCAGCGGCCCACTTCCCGCCTCCTGCGGGTCGAGTCACTCCCGGCAGCCGTCGACCACCCAGATGTGAATCATCTTCGCGGTCTGGGGCGCGACCTTGCCATCCATGCCACCGCCCTTCTCGAGGAACTGCTCAAACCTGGCGAGGCCGCCCTGCCTGAAATACCGGATGACGGTCTGCGGATCGTTGAGGGGGAAGTATTTTCCCGGACCGTCTGTATGGCAGGGAAGGCACTCTTTCACCATCACGGGCAGAATGTCCTTGAAATACGTCGGCTGGGGCCGGGCGGGCTTTTTCACTTTCGTCCACCAGGCAGGCTCTTTCTGCGAAGCAGCCGTTCCCGCTCCGATCGTCTTCTCAGAGGCATCGGCAACGCGCACCGGAGCAGTTCGAGCCTCTCCCGGAGGCGGAAACACACGGACACCGCTGATGGAAACGCCAGACCCGCTTTCCGAAGCGGCCTGGCGGATCGTTCCGATATGCAGCCGCACCGTGCCGCCCGGCGCATCGAGCCGGAACAGGCCCGCCATCGTGGCGATCATGAGCGCCTCGCCGTCGGCGGCGAGGGCCGTCACGCCAATCGTTCCCGACACCGGAAGGGAAACCGGTATCCAGGAGGAACCGGCCCAGACCGCGAGTCCCTGCGCAGTTCCCGCGTAGAGCCGGCCGTGCACCGCCGCGAGTGCCGTCACGGCGGGATCCGGCAGTCCAGCGGCCGCATCCGACACAGACTTCCAGGCGCCGTTTTCGAACCGGACAAGACCCGTTCCGTATCGTGGAGAGCCCCAGAGCCGGCCCTCGAAGGACGCCATGGCTCGGACTTCCTGGGCGGAGTCCTGAGCCAGCACGCCGCCGACGGCGGCGGCCCATATTATACTTACTATTATATATAGTATCTGTTTTTTCATTCGCGCGTCATCACTGTCGTTTCAGCACCACCAGGCCGCGGTCGGTTCCGACATAGAGGCGAGTGACGCCATCGGCGCCACGGGCGAGCGCCAGACACTGGATGTGCGCAGAAGGGAGGCCGTCCCGGTAATCGACGGGGGGATCGAACCGGCCGCCGCGAAGAAGCTGGAGTCCCTTCTTCGTGCCGACCCAGGCGTCGGCGCCGTCGATCAGGACAGCGGTCACCCACGGATCGGCGAGGCCGATGGACGCATCGAGGAGTTTCCACGAGCCGCCCTCGAAGAGAGCCAGACCCTTCGTCGTGCCGGCGAGCACACGCTCGGGAGATGCGGAAATGGCCGTGACATGCTCGGCGGGGAACCCTTCGGCCCGGGTGTAGTTGGTGAACAGATAGT
>JAKJFL010000472.1:0-3359 GCA_022704935.1 Candidatus Rifleibacteriota bacterium | reverse complement strand
GCGAATGCCGACATCCATCGGGCGCTGACGGTACGCGGTTGGCAGCAAGTGGCGGCCGATGAACGGGATGCCATCAACCGCCTGCTGGTCGAGACCTTTGCACCGGCGCCTGCCTCTGGAAGCGCGCTCCCTGTCGATGTGGACGCGATCCCGCTTCCTCCGCCGAACCTGTTCCAGCTTCCGACGGATCTCCCCTGGCCGATGCGCTGAACTCAGACCTCGAAATCCTTGTTGCCGACCGTCCGCGCCATATCGTGCGCGGGCGGTTTCGCATTGTGGAGCAGGTCGTTGATTTTGCCGTACAGAACCTCGAGGCCGACCTGGTTGTTCGAACCGTGCGGGATGATGAGGTCGGCGACGTAGCGCGAGGGCTGAACGAGGCTGATCGCCGCGTCGCGAACCGTGCTCTCATACTGGGCGATGATGCTCTGCACCGTCCTGCCGCGCTCGATATGGTCGCGTTTGAGACGCCGGATGATGGCGACGTCGAGCGGTACGTCGACGAAGATCCGCAGATCGCAGAGCGGCATCAACTCGGCGATGCAGAATAGCAGCAGCCCCTCGACGACCAGGATCGGGTGCGGCTTGATCGTGACCGTTTCCTTAAGGCGGTCCGAGGTTTTGAAATCGTAGATGGGCCGCTCGATGGACTTTCCGTCCTTGAGTTGGTAGATGTGCTTGATCAGCAGGTCCGTTTCGAGAGCGTCGGGATGATCGTAATTCTTGATCACCTGCTGCGATTTCGCGCGGTAATACATGTCGTGCTCGAGAATCGACACCTTGCCGGGAAACCGTTTCGCGATCGACTTCGAAACGCTGCTCTTGCCGGATCCCGAGAGGCCTGAAATGCCGATGACATAGATTTCCGTCACGATGGTGTTCTCCCTTCTGCGTCCCGGGTCACGGGATGCGGGCCAAAAAAAAGACCGGGTTCAGAAACCCGGTCCGAAACATAAGGAGGCAAACAAAACCATAACCTGTTTCGGCTGGAAATGAAGATTCCTTAACGCTGAATTGGTCATCACCGAAAGACAGGAACGGACAAACGCAAACACAGGGATACGTCGGAAGTCCCGGATGGGATTCCAGAGACTAAAAAGAAATGCAAAAAAAACAGGCGGCCCACGGAAGGGCCGCCTGTTCGGGGTCATTGCGGATCTCAGGAAAGAAGTCCGGAAACCGTCGCGGCGATCTTCGCGGAGGAGAGGCCGAACGAGTCGAGAAGCGCTTCCGGCGGTCCCGAACGGGGCACGCTGGTCACGGCGACATGCTTCCAGTCGCGGATCCGGCCTGCGAGGCCGCTCGCGATCGCTTCGCCGATGCCGCCTTCGCGCGCGTGTTCCTCGAACACCGCGACACGACCGCCCGAGGCGTTGAGCGCTTCGATCATCTTTTCGGTCGGGAAGGGTTTCACGCAGTACAGATCGACCACCTGCACCTGGTTCCCGTTCGGGAGGGTGTCGATGGCCTTGAGCACTTCGTGGAGGATGACGCCGGCGGAAACGACGGTCAGTTTCGGGGCCTTGGAAGGCCGCACGATCTTGAGGTCGCCCAGAGGGAATGCTTCGTCGGCCTTGTAGAGCAGGGCAGTGGCGGGGCGGGAGAGGCGGACATAGCCGGGGCCGTTGTGGCGGGCGAGTTCGGCGATGCAGTGGTAGGCAGAAACCGCATCGGAGGGGTAGAGCACCGCGCCGTTCGGAAGCGTGCGGAACGAGGCGATGTCTTCGAGCGCCATCTGCGACGGGCCGTCTTCACCGATCGAGATGCCCGCGTGGGTTCCGAGGAACTTCACCTTCAGCCCGGAGAGGGCCGCCATGCGGATCTGGTCGAAGGCACGGGCCAGGAAGGCTCCGAAGGTGCAGGCGAACGGGATCATGCCGCGGGCGGCGAGGCCGGCCGAGATGCCGGCCATGTTCTGCTCGGCGATGAAGCACTCGACCGAACGTTCGGGGAACTTCTGGGTGAACTTTTCCGCGAACGTCGAGTTCTGCGTATCGCCGTCGATGACCCAGATGCGGGAATCGGCGTTTCCGAGCGCGACGAGTGCATCACCGACGGCCTGGCGGGTGGCGACCTTTGTGCCGGTCTGGTAGGGGGCTGGCGGAATGTGCGGTGCCACGGGGCCGCCCGGAATGGTGACCTTCGTGGGCGATGGCTTGTGGATGGCCGGTGCGGGCGGGCTCTTCATGATGTCGTTCGAGACGTCCGCGCAGGCCGCATCGAGTTCGGCGCCGGGTTTCATGGGCTTGCCGTGCCAGCCGTCCTTGTTCTCCATCGCGGCGACGCCGTGGCCCTTGAAGGTGCGGGCGAGGATGCAGACGGGTTTTCCAGAGACCTTAACGGCGCGGTCGAACGCGGTGAGCAGCTCTTCGAAATCGTGCCCGTCGACTTCCAGGGCTTCCCAGCCGAAGGACTCGATTTTGCGGGCGTAAGCGTTCATGTCGTGGCCGTGCATCGTGGCCTGGCTCTGGCCGAGGCGATTCACGTCGACGATCGCGGTGATGTTGTCCATTTTGAGGTGGGAGGCGAGGGCGAAGGCTTCCCAGACCGAACCTTCGGCCATTTCGCCGTCGCCCATCAGAACGAAGGTGCGCGCGTCACTCTTGAGGACGCGTGACTGCTGGAGGGCGATGCCGAGGCCGACCGACAGCCCCTGGCCGAGCGAGCCGGTGGCGACGTCGACGAACGGCAGGCAGGGCATCGGATGCCCTTCGATCGGGGAGTTCATCTGACGGAGCGTAAACAGGTCTGCTTCCTTGAGGAAGCCGGCTTCGCACCAGGCGGCATACAATGCCGGGGCCGCGTGGCCCTTCGACATGACCAGCCGGTCGTTGGCGTGCGACTCGGGATGCGCCGGATCGTAGCGCATCGCGTGAAAGAAAAGGACAGACAGCAGATCGGCGGCCGAACAGCAGGATGTCGGGTGTCCGGAACCTGCTTTGGCGGTTGTCTGGAGCGACAGCAAGCGGATTCTTGCTGCCCTGTGCTTCAATTCCTTGATGAGTGGCCCTGTATTGCGGCTCATGGGTCCTCCTGACGGGATAAATGTGCGAGAACCCTTATACCATGCCGCGGATCGTTTTTCCACCCGGTAATAATTTTATCCTTTCACAGGAGCGGCAGACGTGCCGGTCTGCGGGGTTTCTCCCGGAGATGGAGCGGATTCTGGCTCCGGCAGGGCCGGAACGCCGCCGGCGCAGACGGAAACCAGTTTCTGCACCGGTTTCCCTCCCGGGATAAGTTCGGGAATCCAGGGCAGGAGCCAGAAAAACGAAAGAACCACCGTCATGATGCCGGCCAGGGCGAAATCATATTCGGGGAAAGGCCTGAAATCGATGATCAGTAGCGAAATTGCATGG
>JAKJFL010000471.1:0-3364 GCA_022704935.1 Candidatus Rifleibacteriota bacterium | reverse complement strand
GTCGGTCACGACGACACGGGGACGCCGCCCGGTGCCGGATGTGATTTCAACCGCCTTATCGAGAAAACGCTCGGCCCCGGGAACGGGGGAAACCGTGAAGATCAGGATCTCCGCCTCGGTGCAGACCCCAGGCGCGACCGGAGAAGTCACGGAAAGGCCCGTGATGAACAGGTTCGCGCCGTCTCCCGTCCGGCGGTTTTTTCCTTCGCGGATCGCACGTGCCACGCTGCAATCCGTGATGTCGCGCCCTGGTTCGAGGAGGATCGAAATGGCTGTGCTGCCTGTTTCCGGGCGACGGCTGATCTGGAGTGTTCCGATGGCGGAACGGCGCATGACGATCGCGCCCGATGGGCAGAAACGCGCGCAGACGCCACATCCGATGCAGTTGAGAGGGTCGATGTGCCACGGCGTGCGATGGGAAGCGGCATTTCCGCTGATCCGCGTACGCCGGACGGCGCCGAATCTGCACAGGAGGGCGCAACTGCCGCAGCCGAGGCAGGCATCGGTTATGACCGCCTGTTCGGAGCCTTCTACTGGCTGCCGTTCCTCATGAACGAGAGAGAATGTCTGTGTGAAGCCGTCAGAAAGCCCGAAGGGGTCGAGATGCACCAGGGTGTGGCCGGAACCGGCGGCACCATGCCAGAGAAGGAACCCGAAAAGATCGGCTCCCGATCCGGGACGGGCATTCAGAATGGCGACGGAACGGCCGCTCGATGAGATGTTCATGTGCGCGTGCCTTCTCCCATAACGGCTGGAACGTGGCCGGAACATATCCGCGAAAAAACGGCATACACGATTTCTGTCCAGGGCCCGGGCTGCGCGAGAAATCGGCCGGTATGGGTGAGAGCCGTGGCCAGTTCAAGGGATTCCGGAAAGCTGAACTCCGCATCATCAGAAACGTTGCCGGGCGGTACCGGCAGCGGAGCGGCCACCTGGGTGCGGCACCGGATACGGATGACCCTCGACGATTCGATCCCCGGGAGAGAGGCGGAATCAGTCGTCTTCCCGGAAGGGCGGTCGTCGAGCCACAGGACGAGATCGACGTTGTGCCAGGCTTCTCTTGATGCTCTTCCCATGCCGGGAACGGCCTTCACGACCTGCATGGGAAAACCGCGGGCCGACTGCCGGACCCAGGCCACCATGGCTGCGTTCCAGGGCAGCGCATCCGGAGCGAGTTTCGCTTCGAACAGGGTCAGACGCGGACCGGCGCTTCCCTTTCGAAGCACACCCAGAAAACGCTGACGTTCAGAAATGGCTCCGGAAGGACAGACCTTTCTGCAGCCACCGCACGCGACGCATCGGTCGGGCGTATACCGTATCCCTTCCGGCTCGAGGTCGAGAGAATCGAACGCGCAGAAGTCGGAACACGCGCCGCAGCGCTGACACCGCGTGGGATCGATGTCCGGCTGCATCCCGCCGACCTGTGTGTCTTCAGCCCACGCGACATCGAGCCGGGCGCTGACGGCGGGAACGATGGCATCGGCGTCGACGAGGGCGGTTTCGCGCCCCTGTGCCGCGAAGAGAATCGCGAGATCCGTCGCGAGAGCCGTTGCCGCGAGGCCGCCCCGGTGGCTCGCGACTGCGACGACGAGCCGTTTTGGGGCCGCTGTTCCGGAGGATTGCGATGAACCTGTCTGCGACATGGCGGAATGATACTCTGCGAATCCCGGTCGCGGCAAGGCGGATGCCATGCTGTCTGCGCCATTCGGGCGCACCTAGAGTGTTGGCACATCCCGTGCCGGCATGGTAAAGTTGTACCATTGTATTCATGACTATCAGGGAGGAAGTGGAGTATGACAGATACTGCCGTTGCCGAACCTCAGGAGGGGAAACAGTTCCGCCTGGTCACTCGGAGCGATTTCGATGGTCTCGTGTGTGCCGTGCTGTTCAAGGAACTCGGGATGATCAACGACATCAAGTTCGTGCACCCGAAAGACATGCAGGATGGAAAGATCGAGATTTCCTCGAGCGATATCACCACGAATCTTCCGTATGTGAACGGCGCGCACCTGGTGTTCGACCATCACCTGAGCGAAACCCTTCGCAACTCGAGCCTACAGCCGAACCACATCATCGATCCCGACGCCATGTCGGCGGCCCGTGTCGTATACAACTACTACGGCGGGAAGAACCGTTTCCCAAGTATTTCGGATGAGATGATGACGGCGGTCGACAAAGCCGACGCGGCGCGCTTCTCCGTGGACGAGATCCTTCACCCGACCGACTGGGTGCTTCTCAACTATCTGATGGATCCGCGCACGGGCCTTGGCAGGTTCCGCAGCTTCCGCATTTCGAATTACCAGCTGATGATGGATCTGATCGATTGCTGCAAGAACATGACGATCAAGCAGATTCTTGAGCTTCCCGACGTGAAAGAGCGCGTCGACATCTACTTCGAGCACGAAGAGAAGTTCAAGCAGCAGCTCAAAGACTGCTCGACGGTCCACAAGAACCTCGTCATCCTCGATCTTCGAAAAGAGGAGACGATCTGGGCCGGCAACCGCTTCATGATCTACGCGCTGAATCCCCAGTGCAATATATCTATACATATTCTGTGGGGCCTCAAACAGCAGAACACCGTTCTCGCGACGGGCAAGTCGATCGTGAACCGGTCGTCGAAGACCAATATCGGCCAGTTGATGCTCAAATACGGCGGCGGCGGCCACCACGCGGCCGGTACCTGCCAGATCGACAACGATAAGGCCGAGGCGGTTCTGAAGGAACTGATCGCCATCATCAACGCCGACGGCTGACCTGGACCATGCTTTGGGGTGGGGGGGAGCACCGGGATCGCTGGCGCTCCCCCCCACCGGCGTTTCAGCACGGAAATCGGCAATGTAAAAAAAGTTTTCACTATTGTCCCGTCCCGGCCGGTGCTACAATAAAAGAAAACGAGGAACGAGGATGAGAGCGCGACGTCGCGTTTATGCGTATCTGATCTGCCTTCTCCTGACGGGAACAACGGCAGGCGCTCAGTCGGTCGGCTTTGTGGACTCCCGGCTCCTGCTCTGGGCGCATCCGGTGTTCCGGACGCTGAATCTGGAAACGCACCGCTTTGCCGGAGTGTCCGCGCCATCCGGTCAGCTCGACGCGGAGCTCGCCCAGACGGAACAAGCTCTTTCCGAACTTCAGAAACGATCGAGCGCTGCTTCCGGCACGTTCCGCACGGCCTATGCCGCCGCCCGCACGGCGGACGAGCGCCGGCGGGCCGAAGAAACCTTCTGGACCGAGCGAGATACTATACAGAAAAATATAGAAACAGCCCGCGCCCGGCTGGCGGTGCTTCAGCAGTCACGAAAGACCGAGTCCGGAGCTGGCGTGACGCCTGCCGACTCGTTGATTCCGGCAATCACGGACATCCGGC
>JAKJFL010000470.1:0-3365 GCA_022704935.1 Candidatus Rifleibacteriota bacterium | reverse complement strand
CGTTCGAAACGATCGAAAGAAAAACCGGAGAACCGCTTTTGAAGCGATTCTCCGGTTTTCGGTGCCCAGGGCGGGACTTGAACCCGCAAGCCAGTAATAGGCATAAGATCCTGAATCTTACGTGTTTGCCAATTTCACCACCCGGGCGACAAACCGGTCTTGCGAACCGGCTGCTTGAGATTTAAGATACCACACCTCGCGTTCGAATGCAACACTCTAGAAATGGGTGAATCAACATGAATGTCACGATCCGGGAAACATGTGAAAACATCGACTGGGAACAGGTTCGAGCAGCCCTTGAACGCGTCGGCATGGCCTTTCGGGATCCCGAATCCCATCGCCGGGCATTTGAAGGAAGCTACTGCCGCGCATTTCTGTTCGACGGCGACCGGATGATCGGTTTCGGCCGAGCGATTTCGGATGGCGTCATCCAAGCGGCCATCTACGAAATCGTCGTCCTGCCGGAATACCAGGGAAAAGGCCTCGGGAAAAGGCTGATGAACCATCTCCTCGAGCGTCTGGCCGGCTGCAACGTCATTCTCTACGCGAATCCGGGGAAGGAAAGCTTCTACGCAAGCCTGGGCTTCCGGGCAATGCCGACAGCGATGGGCCGGTTCACGAATCCCCAGCGGATGATCGAGCGCGGAATGCTTCGCTAGAGCGGAACCGGCTCAGGGTTCGCGTTTCATCAGCTTCATCTCGGTGTGAAGCGTGGTGGTCGAGCGAGCGAGCTTGTTAGGCTGGTCGGGCACCGGCACGAAAAAGGTGAACTTCGAGTCGGCGATCGTCTCGATGACCTGGCCTAGAACGGGGTCGAACCAGGTGCGGCCGCGACTGACGGCGTTCGGGTCGCCAATCTGCGTCGTCGCGCCAGGCTCGAGCAGCATTTCCGAAGAGAACTCTGCAAGGCTCTTTCCGCCGCGATCCGCCATTCCCATGAAGGTGTAACGGGTCTGCGTCTCGGTCGCGGGCGGACCTGGGGTACGCGTCGTCTGATCCCATCCGTCACCGGGCTTTATCGGGCCTTCGGGGAAGTGCATCTGAGCGATTTCGGAACCCTGCCAAGCGCCGGTTCCAGAAACGATTTCGACCTTTCCTCGCCGGTCGAGCCAGAGAACGCTCGTCTGTCCTTCTTCCGGGAGGGCGGCGGCCTCGCCGTCCTGGAACATCCGGGCGAGCACGATGAACATCGACATCGTCGCCAAGTCGGCGCCCGCGTCTTCCACTGTCTGGCGGATGTCCATTTCGATGTGGATCGGGTTGGTCTGAACGCCAATCGGGGTTTCAACCTCCACCCCGCCCCGGACGATGACGCGATAATACAGGCGCTGGCCTTTGACCCAGTCGTACCGGAATGTCTGCGGTGCCGCTTCCAGGCTCATGATCGCTCCTCCCATGAATAAGATGCACCACACGACGATGACCAGACAGTTCCGGAAGCGAGTGCCCAGAGCGGGACTCGAACCCGCACACCGGGAATGATTCCCGTCGAGAACGCGGATATCGTCAAAAATGAAACTCATTCGTTTTCCACCGGTGATCAGGCAGGATCCCCTTCAAAAAATGGCCGGTCAGGCCGATGGTGAGTATATGTCATACCTATCGACGGGCGCAACTAGGAGAGCTTTGCATGGGGCTAACGTTCTTGACACCCTTCTGGCGTTCCATTAGAATAGACCTCGGTCGGTACGGGCGGCTTCTGGCCGTCGTAACGGGGATGTGCCTTGCCTGGAGCGGCAATCACACACCTGCGCTGGGCGTATCGACCGCTGGTTATCAATCCGATGGAACGGCCGTTCAGAATTCGGGTGAATTCCTGGATGGCCCGGCGATCGAGATGCTGGTTGGCGGAGCCAAGACTCCGACGGCAGAACCGGTCGGACCGAAAGGTAGCTCTGACGGAGCATCCGGAACGGAATCGCTGAACCGGATGCTCGACGAGTGGGACACGCCCGCATCCGACGAGCCGATCACCTGGAAGGACGCGGAAGACTCGTCCGGAGACCAGGACGCCGTCATGCCCGATGCGGATTATCTCGATCTCGTTGATGACACCGGCGGTGGCGCCGGCGAGCAGGGCGATAACAGGTAGAACAACGGTCGCACGCGGCCGGGAGAAGGACAAATCTGGGGGAGGGAGCATCTCACATGAATCAAATCCGCCGCCGTAAGCGGTATTTCATCAAGCCGGGCTTTCAGAGCCGGCTGACCGCCATTTTCATCCTGATCGTCATCATCGTGGCGAACATCGTCGGGGCGCTGGTG
Source organism: Candidatus Rifleibacteriota bacterium (assembly GCA_022704935.1). Classification (GTDB taxonomy): domain Bacteria; phylum Muiribacteriota; class Ozemobacteria; order Ozemobacterales; family Ozemobacteraceae; genus MWAR01. The sequence goes on along the minus strand of JAKJFL010000470.1, from coordinate 1,100 downwards.
TACGGTTTCTCGATCGAGAAACTCGAGAACAAGCTCGTCGTCGAGTCGAAGCTTCCGATCGACACGTCGCAGCTCGGACAGGCGCTTCTGCCGGGGGTCGTCATCGCGGAACTCGTGAGTATCCTCGTGACGGCGTTCATCTGTATATTCGTCACGCACACGATCGCCGGGCCGGTGTATCGTATGGAGCGTGTCTCGCGCAGCATCGGCGAAGGCGACCTGACCAACTTCATCAAGCTCCGCCCCAAAGACGAGCTGAAGGACCTGGCCGACGCGATGAACGAAATGACGATGGGTCTGCGCACGCGCGTCACCAACATCCGCGATGCGTCCCAGAAGCTTCAGAACGGCATCAGCCGCATGAAGGGCTCCGGGAAGGTCGATCCGGAAATCATCGATGCTGCGGCGCTCATCGAGACTTGCTGCAAGGGCTTCGTTCTCGAGCGCGAAATGATCGATACCGCGGCCGCCTCGAAGAAAGAAAAGGAAACCGAAGAGACCGCCTGACCGCGAATTTCGTCTTCAACCAGACCGGCGCCCATCGAGGCGCCGGTTTTTTATTCTATAGGATATTTTATTGAAGCCGGAGCCTCGACCGGCGTCCTGGTCAGTTCAAGCCCGGTCAGGAACTGCCGGCACAGCCAGGCAGGATCGGGCTGGGGCAGATCCGTCCGGAAATGGGCTCCGCGACTTTCCATACGGGCCGCGGCGAAGATGGCCATGATGCCGCCGACAGCCGCCGCGTTCCGACGCGCGAGATCGTCGGCCGACATATCCCGCCAGTTTGCGGGCCTTCGCCGCCCCAGACGGACACCGAGGCTTTCGGCCGCTGCGGCGAGCCCTTCCGGGGTCCGAAGGACACCGAGATACCGGCCGAGAATCCGCTGGATTTCCGGAAAAGCGGGCGCTTCCCCGAGGTTCCACCCCGTCTCGGGTGCCGGGATCGGGGCCGTTCCCGGCCGTCTGATATCGGCCAGGCAGGCCAGCCCGGCGCGTTTTCCGAAGACCAGACATTCGAGAAGGCTGTTCGAGGCAAGGCGGTTCGCCCCGTGAACCCCCGTCGAGGCAACCTCGCCCGCGGCATACAGACCGTCCAGGCT
>JAKJFL010000469.1:0-3369 GCA_022704935.1 Candidatus Rifleibacteriota bacterium | reverse complement strand
TGGTCCGGTCCTTCCTGCACCATGGACGGCTTCAACTCGGATGCCTGCACGGGATCGGTCTTGCCGGGTTTCGACCGCTCGCCTGCCTTGGTCTTTGTTTTCGTTGCCACAGGGCCTTTCAGAATCGGAGAATGCTTTTTCCGCGACTGCGCGGAAGGCCGCCTGGGGCCGGTCAGTCCGGTGGAAAGCTTCCTGTTGGTTCCGCTGCGAAGAGTGGATGCCGGCGTGGGAAGGGGCGTTTTCCCCGAGCCGGGTTTCGCGACGATCAGCGGCCCGACCAGTCTGACCTGATGAACGACCGGAAGCGCGGGCGCAAACATGCCGCGCCATGCCATCCATGCGGTCATGAACAGCAGCAGCGCGAGATGCAGAAGAATCGATACCTTGTATTCTTCCGTCCCGTCGTTCGGGTCGATCGTCAGTGTCTGAATGTCAGCGTTTCGCATTGGTCTCGGTCTTTGTCGAGAGTCCGACGTTGATCCCGCCGGCGGTGCGGATACGGTCGAGAACCTGCACGACGCGGCCATAGTTGGCGGACTCGTCGGCCTCGAGAAGAATCGGTCTGTTCACATCGCCTGCAACATACTCGGCCACTCTCGCCGAAACTTCTTCCTCCGGGATCAGGGCGGCGGCGAGCATCACGTTGCCATCGCGGTCGACCTGGAAGGAAAGCGTTTCGCCTTCGATGGCCACACCTGACGAGGCCTTCGGAAGCTCTACTGGAAGCTTCTTAGCATCCTTGGCGAAGGAGCTCGTGATCATGAAGAAGAAGACGAGCAGCAGGATGACGTCGATCAGGTTCGTGACGACGATCTGGGGCTTTTCCCGGCGCCGCTCAGGCAGCAGCTTTTTCACGGTTTCCCTCCGAGGCGGCAGATGCCAGGGACAGGTTGTTCGCCAGGTCGAGTGAGTAATACTCGACCTGCTCCTCGAACTCCTTGATGCGACCCTCGCACCAGTTGAACGCGACGAGGGCGGGGATGCCGATGAACAGACCGGCCGCGGTCGTGTAGAGCGCTTCCGAAATGCCGCCGGCGAGCGCTGTCGGATCGCCGATGCCGATCGTCGAGATGATGCTGAACGAAGAGATCATGCCGGTGACGGTCCCCGTGAGGCCGAGCAGAGGGCTGATCGCGGCGATCGTCGAGAGAGTGCCGGTATTCTTCTCGAAATGTTTCATCTGGCGGAGCGCTTCCTGACGCATCACATCGAGCAGCGCGTCTTTCGGGAGATCGAGGCGGTCGATGCCGGCCGCGATGACTTTCGCGAGCGGATGTTTCTCGGTGCGACACAACCGGACGGCTTCGAGGTAGTTGCGCTCGGCGAGCGCCGACCGCACGAGAACCATGAACGATTCGACACCGTTCACATGACGCAGATAGAACCGCGCCCGCTCGATCATGACGGCTACGCCGATGATGCTGCACAGCAGGATCGGCACCATGACGGGGCCGCCTTTCACGAAGACGTCGACGATGAAGAGATTGCTGAACATGGTTGCCTCCTAGAAGTGCGCTTCGATGCCGGCCAGGGAAACGCGTCCCTCTTCCGGAACCGCGTAGCGGATGCTTTTCGCTTCGTCGTAAAGATCCTTGATCTTCACATACGCGTGATACCGCGGGGAAAACTTGTATTTCAGTGTCAGATCGGACCGGCTGTAATCGCCCGCGTCGACCGACGCCGCGGGAACGTAGGCGATGCGATCCATCATCGCCTGGCGCGAGAACTCGCCTTCAAACCTGCCGTCCGAATACCCGAAGCTGATGTCGAGCAGACGCTTCGCTTCATACGAAAGGCGGGCACCCGTATCGTCGTTCTTGGGGGTCTGATACGTCGTCGTGGTACGCAGAGAAAAGTGATCGTCGAGCTTGAAGCTCCCCTTGAACCGGACACCAGTCCTGCGGGCGTTCGGAACGAACCTGAAGGCCGATGCGAGGAAACCGCGGCCGGGAATATAGTTGTCGATATATTCCATCGCGTCCGACTCGTTTTCCGAGAACAGCTCCATGCCGACGGAATTGTCGTTTTCCCAGCGGTAGCTGATGGTGCCTGAACTGCGCTTCCGATGCGAAGCCATGAGGTCGCTCGTCATGACATACCGGCGCGGCATGAAAATCCTGCCGAGATCGTCGTTGCCCAGCGATTCGTCGTAACTCAGCACGACCTGCCAGGGCTTTGCCCAGCGGTAGTCATACCGGAGGAACGGCGCCGTGCGATCGCGTCCCATAAGGCCCATCGATTTGAGGCCCAGCTCGAGATACGATCGGCCCTTGAAATCGAACTCGCCGGAAAGGGCGAGCGAACGTCCGGTCAGTTTCTGTTCGGCATCGTTTTCGGGGCTCCAGGCAGCCTGCTTGAGATCGATGGCGGCTTTTCCCTTGAGGTTGGGGCGGAGATCGGACTGGTATTCCGCGCCGATTTCACTCGAGAAAAGCGAATCTTCCTCGCCGTAGGAAATCAGCGAATTCCCAGCTTCGCGGCTCGAGGATTCGAGACGACCATGGGCCTGAAAATAGGCACCGTCGGAAAGGGTGGCGTTCCCCTTCGCGGAGATCACTTTCGTGGTGTCCGTGATCTTTGCGTTCGGGGTGGGGCGGAGCGATGTTCCACGCTGTCCGAACGTTTCGCCTGCGACATCGCCGAACACGGTCATTTCGTAACTTCCTTCGCCGATCGAGGTCACGGCGGCATGGAAACTCGTGCGGTCGTCGTTCACATACGATGCGAACCCTTCGTGTTCATACCGGTCCAGGCGAAGATCACCCACATACCCGTTGTATGTGCCTTTTCCACGAAGAATATACTCGGATGTCCCACTGCCGCCCCGTCCGAGTGATACGCTCACTTCGTCCGTTTTCGTCTTGCCTGCGACCGGCGGAAACTGCTTTTCGACGAGCGGGCGGGCTTCGGGTTCGGCCTGCTCCGGAAGCAGGTCGGGGAGAGGGGTGGTCTTCTCACCCATCGAGAGTGCGATATCCTGCGGATTCGGAGCGAATGCGTCGGATTGTGCGTCCTTTCCAACGACCTGAACCTGGCCGAGATCATAGGTGTCTTTTGCATCGCAGGGCGGGCAGAATGCCAGGACCGCAAGCAACGCTCCGAGTGTGTGCCAGCGCATGTTTACCTCCGGACGGTATATTTTCTGTATTCTCTATCGGCATTCTGGCCACAAAGCATGAGACGCCTTCCTGGACAGGCATTCATGGGTTATCGAGGAAGATCTTCCGTTCGCCATGAGCTTGCCGAAGCCTGTATTGTGCTTGTCGAAAGTGGCGAGATCAGCGCGTGCTTCGGCAGGATCTGCACGAAGGGAAACGGGAACGCGCAATTGGCTGTTTTGATGCAGGAATCAATACAAGGCGATCGGGA
>JAKJFL010000468.1:0-3380 GCA_022704935.1 Candidatus Rifleibacteriota bacterium | reverse complement strand
GCTGATGTCGGTGAAGTCCATGCTGAAGGTCCATCCGAAGCCGACCGAAGAGCAGATCAAGGAAGCCATCGAAGGCAATTTCTGCCGCTGCACCGGCTACCGCCAGATCATCGAGGCCGTCCAGGACGCCACCGGCCAGCTGAAGAAGAAGGAGGAACTGAAGCGTGTTTCATGACGTGCCGCACAAGGACCTCAAAACCGTCGGCCGCGATTTCGGCCGCATCGATACCGTCGAGAAGCTGACCGGCGCCGCGCTGTACACGGGCGATCTCGTGATGCCCGGCATGCTGTATGGAAAAGTCGTGCGCAGCCCCCATGCGCGCGCCCGCATCAAGCGCATCAACACGGCGAAAGCCGCGAAACTGACCGGCGTTCATGCCGTCCTGACAGGAAAAGATCTCGATTACCGTGTCGGCCTGTATATCGTCGACAAACATATTCTCGCCAAGGATGTCGTGCGTCACTTTGGCGAGGCAGTTGCCGCAGTCGCCGCTGAGACGCCCGAGATCGCCGAGGAGGCCGTCCGCCTGATCGAGATCGAATACGAGCCTCTCGAGGCCGTGCTCGACCCGAAAAAAGCCCTCGAGAAGAAGGCGCCGCTCGTCCACCCGGATCTCGGCGCTTACTCGTTCGTCGAAGCCGCGTTCACGCCGGTTCCCGGAACGAACATCGCGAACCACACCAAGCTCCGCAAGGGCGACGTCGAGCAGGGTTTCAAAGACGCCGATTACGTTATCGAGCGCGAATACACGAATCCCAACGTCCAGCACGTGCCGATGGAGACACATGTCTGCGTCTGCCGCTGGGAAGTGAAGGACCGCGTCACGATCTACACCTCGGCCCAGTCGCCCTTCACCGTCAGAAACCTGTTCGCCTACTCGTTCAAAATCCCGCACAATAATATACGTGTCATTATTCCCTATGTCGGCGGCGGCTTCGGCGGCAAGGCCGGCATCCATCTCGAGCCTCTCGCGTGCTGCCTTTCCCGGGCGGCGGGCGGCCGGTTCGTCAAGGTCACGGCGACGCGCGAGGAGGAGTTCAGCCTGCTTCCGTGCCGATCCGGCCTCATCTATAACATCAAGACCGGCGTGAAGAAGAACGGGAAGATCGTCGCCCAGAAGATGACGATGTACTGGGACGCCGGCGCCTACGCCGATTATGCCGTGAACGTTACCCGCGCCTCGGGCTACTCTGCCGGCGGGCCGTACGAATACCCCAACGCCTGGGTCGACGCCTACACGATGTACACGAACAAACCGTGGGGAACCGCATATCGCGGCTTCGGCCACGTCGAGTTCTCGTGGGGCCTCGAGCGCCACATGGACCTGTGCGCGCGTACGATCGGCATGGATCCGCTAGCGTTCCGGCTTGCCAACACCCTGAAGCCGGGCTCCGTGACCATCACCGGCGAGAAGATCACCGACCACACCGGCAACATCTCGAAGTGCCTCGAAACTGTATCGAAAGCTATAAATTACGGCAAGATCACGCCCGCCGAGAAGGCCCGCATGCAGAAGGAAGGGCTGAAAATCGGCAAGGCCGTCGTCGGACTCCACAAGGCCCCCGCGATGCCGTCGTTCACGGGCACCTGCGCGATCCTCAAGATGAACGAGGACGGCACCGTGAACGTCAGTCTGTCGCTGACCGAGATCGGCGCCGGCACTTACACCTCGCTCGTCCAGATCGTCGCCGAAACCCTCAGGTTCCCGGTCTCGATGGTCCGCCTGCCGATGGAGAAGGATACCGACCACGATCCGTACGACTGGCAGACCGTCGCCTCGAAGGGCCTTGTGCTGTCGGGGAACGCCTGCATTCTCGCCGCGAAGGACCTCCTGGCGAAGGCATACGAGTGTGCCGCCCAGGTGCTCCGGGCCAATGTGTGTGATCTTGACCACGACCATGAGAAGGTGTTCCTGAAGCATCACCCCGACAACTTCGTCACCTTCAAGTCGATGGCCGTCGGCTACGCGTATCCGAACGGCAACGGCGTCGGTGGTCCTCTCGTCGGCGTCGGCAGGTATATCGCGCAGGGCCTGACGTATCTTGACAAGGCGACGGGGCAGGGGAAGCCCGCCCTCGACTGGACCTATGGCGCGCACGGCATGATCGTGGCCGTCGACGAGAAGACTGGTCATTACGATGTGCTGAAGATCGCGTCGGCGTTCGACTGCGGCCGGGCCATCAACCCCGTTTGTGTGCGCGGCCAGATCATCGGTGGCGTGATGCAGGGCCTCGGCACGGCGATGTGCGAGGGCTACATCTACGACGCGGCCGGCCGACTCCTCAATCCGTCGTTCACCGACAACAAGATTCCGACATCGCTCGATCTGCCCGAAGAGATGGAGTGCTTCTCGGTCGAGACGACCCAGGTCGATGGCCCCTACGGCGCCCGCGGCGTCGGCGAGCATCCGATGATCGCGATCGGCGGTGCTCTCGGCAACTCGATTCAGAACGCGTGCGGCGCCGATCTGAGCCACATGCCCATCCGCATGGAGGACGTCTGGCGTGCTCTCCACGGGAAAAAGAAGGTTGCCACCGTTCCTTCCGTCCAGAAAAAGAAAAAGTGACCTGACCACGGGCGGCGCCGCCCCCGATGACGGGGCGGCGCCTGTTCGCACGGTTATTCTAAAAAATTCGATATATAAAGGAAACGCTATGAAGAAGGTTCTCGTGTGCCTGCTGGCGGGCTTCTCGTTTGCTCTGGCCTCCGTTGCTCCCGTTTCGGCCCATTGTCAGATTCCGTGCGGCATCTACGACGATGAACTCCGGATGAAGCTGGTCGAGGAGCATATCGGGACGATCGAAAAGTCGATGAATCTCATCATCGAGCTGGGAAAGGCGAAGGAAACCGACTACAACCAGATCGTCCGGTGGGTGAACAACAAGGACCAACATGCAGACGAGCTGAGCGAGATCGTCACCTATTACTTCATGACCCAGCGGGTGAAACCCGAAGACAAACAGTATGACAAGCGCGTGGCGATTCTTCACCAGATGCTGGTTGCCGCGATGAAGTGCAAGCAGACGACCGACCTGAAGAACGTCGATACCCTCAGAAAGCTCGCGAAGGAGTTCCGGGCACTGTATTTCTCGAAGTGGTGACGGCATGCCGTTGAACTGATCATGGCGCCGACATGCGCGAGACGGGCCGACTTCGCCGCGGAGTCGGCCTTTCCTCTTGTGGGCCGAGTTGGAGCGCTCTTCCGCCGCGCGGCCGACGTTCCCTGCGGCGAGTTCCTGATTGCCCTGATGACGGAGGAAGCGTATCTGCACCCTCTGGCGATCCGAATCGATGAATCCCAGTTCGAACAGCTCCAGCCTGGTGTGCCGGTCGTCGTTGACATCTCGGGGCTTCTCATCGGCAGATCGGAGTCGGGCTG
>JAKJFL010000467.1:0-3388 GCA_022704935.1 Candidatus Rifleibacteriota bacterium | reverse complement strand
GCGGCGGGGGCCGCGGTCACCATGCTCGTGGCGGTCTCCGCGAGGTTCGCGGGCGGGCTCGGGCGGGCGAACGCCGCCGGGAGGTTCGGGCAGGAGGGCCTTGCGGGAGAGGTTCACGCGGCCCTGCGAGTCGATCTCGATCACTTTCACGGTGACTTCGTCGCCGATGTTCACGACGTCTTCGACCTGGTTCACGCGGTTGTGGTCGAGCTGGCTGATGTGAACCATGCCTTCGACGCCGGGCAGGATCTCGACGAACGCGCCGAACTTCATGATGCGCTTCACCTTGCCGGTGTAGGCCTTGCCCACTTCGGCGTCTTCGGTGATCTGGCGGACCATGTGGAGGGCCTTCTCGATCGCGGCCTGATCGGGGCTGACGATCGTGACGTGGCCGTCGTCACCGGTGTCGATCTGGACCTTGCACTCTTCCTGGATCTTGCGGATGGTCTTTCCGCCGGGTCCGATCAGGTTGCGGATCTTGTCCGGATCGATGTCGATCGACTCGATGCGGGGGGCGTAGACCGACAGCGAGGTGCGGGGCTTCGAGATCGCCTGCACCATCTTCTCGAGAATGTGCATGCGGCCCAGCTTCGCCTGCGCGAGCGCGGTCTTCATGATCTCGAGGGTGACGCCGTTGATCTTGATGTCCATCTGCAGGGCGGTGACGCCCGTGGTGGTGCCGGCGACCTTGAAGTCCATATCGCCGAAGTGATCCTCGTCGCCGAGGATGTCGGACAGGACTTTGAAGTTGTCGCTTTCCTTGATCAGGCCCATGGCGATGCCCGCCACCGGGGCCTTGATCGGAACGCCGGCATCCATCATCGAGAGGGCGCCCGAGCAGACCGACGCCATCGAGGAGCTTCCATTGCTGGAGAGGATCTCGCTGACGACGCGCACAGTGTAGGGGAACACGTCCTTCGGCGGCATGACGCGGGCGAGAGCGCGCTCGGCGAGGGCGCCGTGACCGATCTCGCGGCGGCCGGGGCCGCGCATGGGCTTGCATTCGCCGGTCGAGAACGGCGGGAAGTTGTAGTGCAGCAGGAACTGCTTCTTGTACTCCTCGTCGATTCCGTCGATGATCTGCGAGTCGGATGCCGCGCCCAGCGTGACGACGCCGAGCGACTGGGTCTGGCCGCGTGTGAACAGCGCCGAGCCGTGCGTGCGGGGCAGGAAGCCCACGGCGCAGGTGATCGGGCGGATGTCGGCCAGGCCGCGGCCGTCGATGCGGCGGCCTTCCTCGAGGATCATCCGGCGCAGTTCGCGCTGGACGATGTCTTCCTGGATGGCGTGGGCGCGCTTGCCCTTCTCGCCGGCTTTCTCGCCGTATTTCTGCTGAAGCGCGGCTTCGAGCTTGTCGCCGATGACCTGGAACTTGTTCTTCCGGGCGGTCTTCTCGGCGGTGTTCAGCGCGTCGCGCACGTCTGCGAAGATCGTGTCGCGTACGAGCTGTTCGAGCTCGGCGTCGGGGGCCGGCGGCACGACGACCATCTTGGGCTTGCCGATACGTGACTGGAGTTCACGCATCGAGGCGACGAGCTTCTTGATGTTGTCGTGAGCGAAGCCGAGAGCCTCGATCAACTCGTCTTCCGTCGCTTCGGCGGAGCCGGACTCGACCATCGTGATGGCCTGCTCGGTACCTGCTACGACCATTTCGATCGTACTGTGCTCGAGATCGGCGGGCGACGGGTTGAGGATCAGCTTGCCTTCGACCTTGCCGACGCGCACGGCCCCGATCGGGTTGTCGAACGGGATCGACGAGATCAGCAGGGCGCAGCTCGCGGCGTTCATCGCGAGAATGTCGACCTGGTTGACGAGATCGTAGGAGAGGACGATGCCGACGATCTGGACGTCATTGAAGAAGTGGTCGGGGAAGAGCGGCCGCAGGGGCCGATCGATGAGGCGGCTGGTGAGGATTTCCTTGCCGGTCGGGCGGCCTTCACGCTTGAAGAACCCGCCGGGAATGCGGCCGGCGGCGTAGGTCTTCTCGAAGTAGTCGACCGTCAGCGGGAAGAAGTCGCAGCCTTCGCGAGGTGCTTTGCTCGCGACGGCGGTTCCGATGACAACCGAATCTCCGGCGCGAACGACAACGGCGCCATCAGCCTGGTTGGCCATCAGGCCGGTTTCGAACGTGACGGTCTGGTTGGGCAGCGAACAGGCTGTTATCTGTACCTGATGTTCCATGAATGCTCCTTAGCGGCGGATGCCGAGGCGCTTGATCAGGGACTGGTAGCGCTCGTAATCCTTCTCGCGCAGGTAGCTGAGGTGGCGCTTGCGGGAACCGATCATCTTGAGCAGGCCGCGGCGCGAATGGTGATCCTTCGGGTTCTTTTCGAAGTGGGCGGCGAGGTTGTTGATGCGGGTGGTCAGGATGGCCACCTGGACCTCGGGCGAACCCGTGTCCTTTTCGGTCTTCTGGTAGTCATGAATGACCTGAGTTTTGGATTCTTTGGTGATGGACATTGCGATGTCGCTCCTTTATCATCTCGTCAACCCAAGTATCGACGCCAGGGTACGACCCTAGGAAGACGGTCCGGCAAGTATACCACAACTCCGGGAAAAATGCAGTTATTGACAAACGACTCCGGAGACGGCAATAATGCCCTCACGCGCGCGGCGTTTCCGATCTTGTGCCTTCGCCGGGTTTTCTGTTTCCCGGCCGCCCAGCGCGGTCCGCATGAAGCGGGCATGCCCGGCTTTTTTCAGCCGGCGACAGCAATTGAACGTAAGGACGACGCATCGACATGCATACGCTGGCTATCGAAAAAATGACCTACGGTATCGACGCCCTGACCCGCCTGGACGGCAAGGTTCTGTTCGTTCCCTATGCGGCACCCGGCGATACCGCCGAGATCGAGGTCACCGAAACGAAATCGGATTACCTGCGCGGCCGCGTTGCGAAGATCGTCACCCCGTCCGATGCAAGGCGCGAGTCGCCCTGCCCCAATTTTCCGGCCTGCGGAGGCTGTCACTGGCTCCATCTGAAGCCGGAACATCAGCGCCGTGAGAAGGAAGCCATGCTCCGCTGGCTCGTCAAGCCGCTGAATCCGGGAACCGTCTACCCGATCGAACCCCTTCCGACGACCCGCTACCGGAACAAGATGGAGCTGAAGGTCGCCGTCGCCGAAGACGGAACGGTCACGCTCGGAAACTACGCGTATCACACCCACGACGTCGTCGCCATCAGGGGCTGCCAGGTCCAGTGCGCCGAGAACATGGAAGCATACGAGTCACTCTGTATCTTCATGAACCAGCCCGAGAACCGGGGCATGGCCGCAAATATATCCGAGATTATGGTACGAACCCTCGGGCCGCAGCAGCAGATGATGGTCACGCTGAAGGCCACCCCCGACGAGGCGACGCTGAACGCCTGGCGCGGCTACCACGACAC
>JAKJFL010000466.1:0-3403 GCA_022704935.1 Candidatus Rifleibacteriota bacterium | reverse complement strand
GTCGCATCGAGTTGGCGCTCGACCGGGGCGTCGCTGGAGATCAGGCCGTCCTTCACGCGCACGTTCCGCTTTGCATACTGGGCGATATCCGGTTCGTGGGTGATCAGCACGATCGTGATGCCCTGATCGTTCAGACCCTGGAAGATCGCCATGATCTCGACGCTCGATCGCGAGTCGAGATTGCCCGTCGGCTCGTCGGCGAGGATGACGGCGGGTTTGTTGACGAGGGCCCGGGCGATCGCGACGCGCTGCTGCTGGCCGCCCGACAGTTGACTCGACGTGTGGTGCTCGCGGCCGGTCAGACCGACCGAGGCGAGGGCGGCCAGAGCCCGCTCCCGGCGCTCATCCGGCTGCACGTTCGCATACACCATCGGCATCTCGACGTTTTCGAGGGCGCTCGTGCGGGCAAGCAGGTTGAACCCCTGGAACACGAAGCCGATCTGCCGGTTGCGCACCGTGGCGAGCTGGTTTTTCGACAGGTGCGAGACCTCGACGCCGTTGATTCTGTAGATGCCGTGGGTCGGCCGGTCGAGACAGCCGAGAATGTTCATCAGCGTCGACTTGCCGGAGCCCGAGGCGCCCATGATCGCCACGAACTCGCTGCGGCGCACGGTGAGATCGACGCCGCGCAGCGCTCTGACCGTGACGCCTTCCATGAAATACGTCTTGTGAACGCCGGAAATCTCGAGCAGGGCCGGTTCGGCCCCGGTCGAGCCGGAAGCGTTCGTCGTGGTCGTCTGGCTCATCCGATGCCCGTCAATGAATCCGGATGCCGCCGCGCCGGCCGCTCCTGCCCGACTCCGCGGCCTTGTTGCTGACGAGGAGGTTCTGGCCCGGTTTCAGGTCCCCTTCGAGAAGTTCTGTGTGCCTGTTGCTGCTGATCCCGGTCTTGACCGTGATCGGAAGCGGCTTTGAACCGGACGAGAGGATCCAGACGCGCGCGTAATTCGGCCCTTCGGGGAGGTCCGGGAGGCTGGCGGGCGCGTATCCCTCGGGCGGCTTGAAGAAGAGGGCGCGGGACGGAAGCCGGATGGCGTTCTTCCGATGTTCGACGAGAAAATCGACGCTCGCCGTCATGCCGGGCTTGAGCACCAGATCGTCGTTGTCGACCATCACGATGACCGAGTAGGTCACGACGTTCGAGGTGATCGTCGGCGCCAGCCGCACCTGGACGACGCGGCCCCGGAAGGTCCGGCCCTTGAACGTGTCGACGGTGAACTGCGCGGACTGGCCTTCCTTCACCATCCCGATGTCGGCCTCGTCGACGGCCGTCTCGATCTGCATGCGTCGCATATCTTTCGCTATAGTAAAGAGGGTCGGTGCCTGGAGGCTCGCGGCAACGGTCTGGCCTACGTCCACCTTTCGTGAGACGATGACGCCGTCGATCGGGGAAAAGATCTTCGTACGGCTGAGGTTGATCTTCGCGACGTTGAGAAGCGCTTCCATCTGCCTTATCTGGGAAAACGTCCCGGCGTGCTGCGCTTCGGCCGCGGCGATCTGCGCCTCGACCGACTCCTGCTTCGCCCGGTAGGTGGCCATCTGGCTTTTCACCGCTTCGAGAGCCGCCTTTTGCGAGTCGAACGACGTTTGCGCCGAGTCGAGGTCCGACTGGGAAATCAGCCGCCGCGTCGCCAGTTCCTTCATGCGCATGTAGTTGCGTTCGGCATCGGCCACGGCGACCTCGGCCTTGCGAACGTTCGCCAGCCCGACCTGCTCGTCGGCCTTCGCGCCAAGCATCGATGCACGCAGGTTCTGGATCTGGGCGGCGCTGTTTCGCTCACTCGACCGGGCGCTCTCTAGATTCGCCGTCGCCTGCTCGACCTGGGCCTCGTGCGTGGACGGATCGAGCTGGGCGATCAGCTGCCCTTCCTTCACGACGTCGTTGAAATCGACCGAGATCGAGGCGATGATGCCGCTGACCTGGCAGCCGACCTCGACGGTCGTCACGGCCGCGAGAGAGCCCGTCGCCGAGATCGTCTGACGGATCTCCCCCTCGGTGACCTCCTCGAAATTCCAGGTCGGAGTGACGTTGCGCAGCTTGTAGACATACCAGCCGCCTCCGACCAACCCAAGCACCAGGAGAATGACGATCGCTATACAACCGTATTTCATCGGTTCACCTTACTCGTTCGATTCGGCGTCATCCGTTTCGGGGGACGCGGCGGGAGAATTGTCAGGGATCGGCGCAGGCTCGTTGCCCGGAGCGATGACGGGAGAATCGGATGCCACGGGATCGATCCCGGTCGTTTCCGAGGCAGGGTGCGTGACGATGGGCGTTACGGAAGCGATATCGGCTTCGAGGATCGTCTCGTCGGTCACGGCGCCTGCCGTCCAGGCGGACATGCCGCCCGTTTCCGCAGGCATGATGCCGAGGGCGCGGTCGAGCGTCGTGAGGGCGATGAGACTGTCGTAGTAGGCCGTGATGTGACTGCCGCGTGCCGAGGAGTAGGCTGCGCGGGCGTCGGTGATCTCGATCGGGGAACCGAGGCCCGCGTCGAACCTTCCTTCAGCCAGAGACAGCGACTCGGCGGCCTGCTTGAGCAGGATTTCCGAGGCGGAGAGCCGCTGGAACGCGTCGCGCACACCGGTGACCGCCGTTTCTATTTCGGCGCGCATGGTCAGGCGTTGCTGGTCGAGCGATGCGCGGGCCTGTTCCACGCTGTTGCGTTGTTCCTCGATGGAAAATCTGTTCAGCTTCCCGTCGAGAATTGGCACGGACAACTGCATGCCGACGCTCCAGCTACGGTCGAGCGGGGAGGCCGTGCCGTTCCAGTCATAGCCGGCCGTGCTGGAAAGCGTCGGCTTCATGCCGCGCTTCGTGCCTGTCAGACGGTATCTGGCGGCATCGACCTGGAATGAACTCTGCGTCAGATCGGGGCGGGCGAGGGCTTCCTCGATGAGCCGATCCGGATCGAGTTCGGGCTCGATGAGCGTCAGAAAACCGGTGTGAGAAGCGATGGTGATCGTTCCTTCGTATCCGACGGCTTTCGCCAGGGCGGAAAGCGTGTTTCGCGCTTCGCTCTGTGCCTTGATCACGGCCACGTTCGTGTTCGCGACGTCGACGAGGGCTTTCGTGATGTCGTAGGGGGCGCGAGTGCCGACATCGACGAAGCCGCGCACCTTGTTGAGGTGCACTTCGTAACTCTTCAGCAGATCCCGTTGGACGTCGACCTGAGCCATCGCCTGGAGCGCCCGGTAATAGGCCGTCTTGATCGTCACCGCGGTGGTGACGTCGCTCCAGGAGCGGCCGGCCCGGGAGGCGGCGTAATCCGAGCTCGCCGCATTCAGCTTCGCCGATGTCTGGCCGGAGTCGGTAAGAGTCTTGCGGATGGAGATGCCGTTCGACGTCGAGTCGGTCATGCCGATGCCCGCCAACGCCGTCGCACGCCTGAACTCCTGGCGG
>JAKJFL010000465.1:0-3417 GCA_022704935.1 Candidatus Rifleibacteriota bacterium | reverse complement strand
TTTTGCGAGACCGCGGCGTACGATGTCGTTCACGGCGAACGAGGCGACGTCGTCGGCATATTTCCCGGGGCCGAATCCGGCGTCGTAGCCAAGCTCCTTGGCCAGTTCGTGGGTGATGCGAGGGCCACCGCAGACCAGCACGATCTTGTCGCGCAAGCCCTCGGCCTCGAGCAGCTCGACGAGCTCGGTCAGGTTCTGGATATGAACGTTTTTCTGCGTGACGGTCTGGGAAACGAGCAGCACGTCTGCCTTCAGTTCGACCGCCTTTTTCACGAACTCCTCGTTCGTCACCTGGCTGCCGAGGTTGTAAGCCTCGATCATCTCATACCGTTCGAGGCCGTAATGGCCGGCGTAGCCCTTCATGTTCATGATCGCGTCGATGCCGACCGTGTGGGCGTCGGTGCCCGTGCTGGCGCCGATGATGACGACCTTGCGGCCGATCCGGTCGCGAATGAACTCGTTCGTTTCGGGCATGCCCATCACCTGGTTGTCGACGGTATGCACCTTGATCGCCGTGTAATCGACAGTGTGCTCGCAGCTGCCGTAGACAACGAAGAAAGTGAACTGCGCGTCGAGGCTCTTGTGGCAAACGACCTGCGGCTCGCGCAACCCCATCTTCTCGGCGAGCTGGGCGGCGGCCGCGACGGCGCGGTCGTCGTCGCCCACGGGCAGGGTGAACGACATCTGCACCTTGCCGTCGTTCATCGTGTCGCCGTAGGGTTTGACGCGGGTCAGATCGAGGGTCTTGTCGAAATCCTTCTTTGATGTGGAATACAGGCCGCTGCTCATGATTTCTTCCCTCCCAGCATCAGGTCGATGAACGGATTGAGGTATGCGGTGTCTTTCTCGACGACCCCATCGAGGCCCTTGCCGCCGTTGATCGGCCGCTTCACGCCCGCGAATTTGCCTTTCTCGAGGGTCTTGAACAGCCCGTCGCGCTCGATCTCGGCAAGCAGCCGGGCGGCGTTTTCCAGGACCGTGTGCGCGCGCTGTTCGATGATGCCGCCTTTCTTGAACTCGATCTCGTCGCCGAGTCCTTCCATCGTATTGAATATATATCTAGCATTTTCGATGGCCAGATACCGATCCGACATGAAGGGCGTGTGGATCGCCTCTGTGAGCATGCCCAGCAGGCAGATGCGCTGGTTCGTCATCGTGGTGACCATGTTGAACAGGGCATCCTGCACGTGGCCCCGGAAGATGTTTCCGGTCATGAACTTGGTCGGCGGCATGTATTTGAGGGGGGCGCGCGGGAAGATCTCGCGTGCCATCTGCGCCTGCGCAAGCTCGTAGAGGAAGCCCTTCTTCAATTCGGGATCCATCTCGAACGCGTGGCCCAGGCCCATCTGTTCCTCGGGGAGGCCGGCCAGCACGGCGAACTGCTCGTTGATGAACTGCGAAGCGAGGACGGTGTGCGCCGCCTCGAACGCGTCGTCGGTGGTCAGGTAGTTGTCCTCGCCGGTGTTGATGATGACGCCGGCGAACCCGTTGATGATGCGCGAGAAATACTGGTCGACCATCGTGCGCTGCATGTTGATGTCGCGGAACAGGATGCCGTACAGCGCATCGTTGAGCATGACGTCGAGCCGTTCGAGGGCGCCCAGCGCGGCGATTTCGGGCATGCACAGCCCGGAACAGTAGTTGCAGAGCCGGATGTAGCGGCCAAGCTTCCCGCCCTCCTCGTCGAGGGCGGCGCGCATGAGCCGGAAATTTTCCTGCGTGGCGTAGGTGCCGCCGAAACCTTCGGTCGTGGCCCCGAACGGAACGTAGTCGAGCAGACTCTGGCCGGTCGTCCGGATGACGGCGATGACGTCGGCGCCCTGTTTCGCCGCGGCGCGGGCCTGAACAATATCTTCATGAATATTTCCCGTGGCGACGATGACGTACAGCAGCGGTCCCGTCTTGTCGCCGGCGGCGCGCAGCGTATCCTCGCGCCGCGCCCGATTCGCGCGGACGCGCTCGACGGTCGCGCGGGCCAGTTCCGTCGCCTTCGCCCGAACCTCGAACAGGTCGCCCATGGGAAGAGCGGCCAGGTCGAGTTCGCCGTTCGACGTGCGTTCGGCGATCTGCTGTGGCGTGAGGCCGGTTTTGAGAACCGCGTTTCCGATCGCATTCGCGGCGCCCATCGCCAGCTTGCCCGCCTTCTGCAGATGCGCGATCACGACGTTCGGCAGCGGCACCTCTTCGGCATCGACGCCGTCGACGCCCAGAAGCCGCAGCACGGCGCGCTCGACGGCCACCGTCGTGTGACGGTCGATGAACTTCTGGGTATCGAGGGCGATCTTATGAGCCAGTTCGCGCGCCTCGGCAACCCGCTTCGGATCGAGATTCAGTTTGCTGTGTGACATCCGATTCTCCATTCCCTTCCGTGTTCAGCCGCGAAGCTTCGTTCGGGCCAACTCGAGGAGCTCCCCGTCGAGGCCGAGCAGTTCCGCCACACGCACCGCATCACGCGGCGGGGGGCTGTCCCACCCTACCTGTTCGAGCCGATAGTCCATGTGCTCCTGAAGCTGGTCGAAACTCCGCTCCTTCTGGATATCGAGCCGGCTCCGCAGTTCCTCGAAGTCGGCCCGTTTCAACCCGATGACCTGGAAATGCCTCATCCCCTTCCCCACCACGTTGCCGTAATGCGTCGAGGCGAGACAGAAGCCATTATACCGCGAGACGTATTCGAGCAGTGCACGCATCAGCGCTTCCCCCTCTTCGGGGTTCGTGCCGCGCGCGAACTCGTCCAGCGTCGCGAGTCCCATGCCGTGTCGCATCAGCCCGAGCAGCCTCCCGACCTCGGCGACTTCGGCACCGAAGGTACTCAGCCCCTGCTGCACCGACTGGAGGTCGTCCGACAGGTAGAAAACATACTCGAGCGGCGGCATCTCGAGCCGCGCGGCGGGGACGAAAAACCCGCACATCGCAAGCGCCGCGTGAAGCGTCACCGTCGCCAGCACGACGCTCTTGCCGCCCATGTTGGCACCGGTGATCACATTCGCACCCGCTCCCAGCTCGATCGAGATCGGCACGAACGCCCTGCCCCGCTCCGCCAGCTCGGCTGCCACCATTGGGTTAACGGCGTTTTCCATGATATACTTTTTACTATTCAATTTCACGCATGGTCTGACGGCGTTCATCTCGAGCGCCAGCAAGGCCTTCGCCAGCAGGAAGTCGAACGCTCCGACGACGGCCACACACGCATCGAGTTCCGGCAGGGAAGCGCGCAACCGGGTCGTCAGGATTCGACGCACCTGCTCTTCGGCCTGCCGTTCCCGGACCACCAGCGCACGGCGCCGCTCCATCAGCCCTTCCCGCTCTCCGACATCACTTCCGGCAGCGCCACTCAGGAGTCTGCGCTCCACATCCTGTTTTTCCGCCCGGACCGCCGCCAGTTCGGAATCATAGGTATCGGCGAGGAAAAAAGATCGC
>JAKJFL010000464.1:0-3419 GCA_022704935.1 Candidatus Rifleibacteriota bacterium | reverse complement strand
CGTCGACATCTCTCCCGCGGGAGAAGCTGCTAACGCCGGTTGGGCGCCTCACCTCGACCTCGAACCTCTTTCCACGGCAGATCTGTCGCTCGTCCGCGACCTCCTCGACCAGCCCTGGATCAAACGGGATCTCGAACGGCAGGCCCTCGCCTTCGCCTCGCAGAAGCTGGTGCCCGACCACTTCGCCGAAGTGCGCGAACGGCGCGAACGCCAGGTCGACAAGACCCTGGCCGCCGTGAAGGAGCGCCTGGTCAAGGAGATCAACCACTGGTCGACGCGCCTGGTCGCCCTCGACGAAGACATCGCCGCCGGGAAAGACGTGAAGCTGACCCGCGAAAACGTCCGTCGCACCATCGATGAGCTGACCACCCGCCTCCAGAGCCGCGAACAGGAACTGATGCGGCACCGGCACGTCGTGTCGGCCACCCCCCTCGTCATCGGCGGGGCTCTCGTCATCCCGGCCGGCTTGATGGCCGAACGAAAAGGGGGGACTCAGGCGGCCGATCAGCCGGCTGCCACCGCCGGCACCCCCGTCGCCCCGGACGCCCTCGACCGCAGCGCGATCGAACGGATTGCTATGCAGGCCGTTATAGATACCGAGCGCGCCATGGGTCACCAGGTCATCGACGTCTCGGCAGACCATTGCGGCTGGGATGTCACGAGCCTTCCCCCCGCGACCGATGGCGAACTGCCCCGGGTGCGCCACATCGAGGTGAAGGGCCGCGCGAAAGGCGCCGACACGATCACGGTCACCCGGAACGAGATCCTGTATGGCTTCAACCAGGGCGACAAGTTCCTGCTTGCGATCGTGCTGGTCGGTCCCGACGGCGCCGCCGAAGGCCCATACTACGTCGCCGACCCGTTTGACCGCGAGCCCGGCTGGGCCGAAACCAGCATCAACTTCGATCTCAGCCGCCTCCTCTCCCGCGCTGGACAGCCCCACAAGAAGAATCTTCGCCTCAACTAACGGATATGGTAAAATCCGTTAGTAACATTCGGGCGAAGTAACGAAATGTCATTTATATGAAAAGAACCACGGTTGGAGCCTATGAGCCGAGCTTTGCCGCCGGCGAGAACTGCCATGCGTTCGTTCCGGCGGCGCTTCCGCCCGACCCGCCGCTGGCGATCGACGCCTTTCTCCAGGAAAAACTCGACCGCGCGCATCTTGCGCTCGGACAGTTGAACGGTGTTTCCCGCTTCCTTCCTGACGCGAGCACCCTGCTGTATACCTTCATCCGAAAGGAAGCCGTGCTCTCCTCGAATATCGAGGGAACGCAGTCATCCCTCTCGGATCTTTTGATGTTTGAAGCGGATGCCGCCCCGGGCGTTCCTATCGACGACGTCCGGGAAGTATCGAGTTACGTCCAGGCTCTGGAAACGGGAATGGCGTTGCTTGCGCAGGGCCTGCCGCCTTCGACCCGCCTGCTCCTCGCTTGCCATCGTGATCTGCTGGCCCAGGGACGGGGCTCTCAGAAAGCGCCGGGCGAATTCCGGAAGACGCAGAACTGGATCGGCGGCGACCGGCCCAGCCGTGCCTCCTTCGTTCCGCCGCCCCCGTTGCGGGTGATGGAGTGCTGGGGCCACCTCGAAAACTTCCTGAACGATATCCCTTCCCGGACATCGCCGCTCATCAAGGCGGCTCTCGCCCATGTCCAGTTCGAAACGATCCACCCGTTCCATGACGGGAACGGGCGTATCGGCCGACTGCTCATTCCACTGGTCCTGATCCACGACAGGATTCTCCAACACCCGTTATTATATGTGAGCTTATATTTCAAGCGGCACAGGCAGACCTATTACGATCTTCTCCAGAAAGTGCGAACCGAGGGCGACTGGGAAGCATGGCTCGGCTTTTTCGCCGATGCAGTGACGGTATCGGCCACTGAAGCCGTTGGTCTGACCGAACTGTTGAACGGCCTGACGGCCCAGGATCGTGAAAAGGTGAAAGCCGCGGGCCGGCCTGGAATTTCGGCACTGCAAGTGCTCGACTGCTTTATCCGGCGCCCGCTTCTGAACTCGAACCAGGTGCAGAAACTGACAAAATTCGCCCTGCCGACGATCCTGCGGGGATTCAAACTGCTCGAAGAGCTCGGAATAATCCGTGAAATAACGAACCGTCAGCGCAACCGTCTGTATTGCTACGGAAAATATCTCGACCTGCTGAACAAGGAGCCCGACAGTCATGGCACAGATCAAGAGTCCGCGGAAGCTGATTGAGGTTGCGTTGCCGCTCGACGATATTAACGAGGCATGTGCCTACGAGAAAATGCCTGGAATTGGGCCTCATCCTCGCGGAATTCATCATTGGTGGGCGCGGCGGCCGCTGGCGGCGGCGCGGGCGGTCATCTTCGCCCAGGTGGTCAACGATCCCGGCTATGAGCGGCACCTCCAGCGGGGCATGAACAAAGAGAAGGCGGCCGCCGAGCGGGAGCGGCTGTTCCGGATCATCCGCGACCTGGTTCTGTGGGAAAACACCACCAACGAGCGGGTGCTCGAAGAGGCGCGGGAAGAGATCCGCAAGAGCTGGCGGGAGACCTGCGAGCTGAACAAAGACCACCCCCGGGCGGCCGAGCTGTTCAACCCCGAGAGGCTCCCGGCGTTTCACGATCCCTTCGCGGGCGGCGGAGCTCTGCCGCTCGAAGCCCAGCGGCTGGGTCTCGAAGCCTGGGCCTCGGATCTGAACCCCGTCGCGGTGCTGATCAACAAGGCGATGATCGAGATCCCGCCGAAGTTCGCCGGTCGGGCCCCCGTGGGGCCGATCCCGGTGGGCGAGAAGCAGAAGAAGATGGAACAGGACTGGCCGGGCGCGACCGGCTTGGCCGAAGACGTGCGGCGTTACGGCGCCTGGATGCGCCAGGAGGCCGAAAAGCGGATCGGCCACCTGTATCCGAAGGTGAAGGTCACGCCCGAGATGGCCAAAGACCGCCCCGACCTGGCCGCCTACGTCGGCGAAGAGCTCACCGTCATCGCTTGGCTCTGGGCCCGCACCGTCAAAAGCCCCAACCCCGCCTTCGCCGACGTGCATGTGCCGCTTGTGTCTTCCTTCTGGCTCTCGACGAAGAAAGGCAAGGAAGTTTGGATTGAACCTGTTATCGACGGGAAAAACTATCGATTTGTCGTTAGAGTCGGAGGAAAGCCCAAGATTGAAGAACTCGTGAATCGCAAAGGTGGCACATGTTTGCTGTCTGGTTCCCCGATGCCATTTACGCACATTCGTGCCGAGGGCCAAGCCGGAAGAATGGGTGTTCGTCTTTTTGCCGTTGTGGCTGAGGGTTCGAGAGGTCGAGTGTATTTGTCTCCGTCTGATGAACAGGTAAAGAAAGCAGCAGAAGCACATCCTGAGTGGAGACCGGATGCCTTGCTTCCGAATAATCCCCGGGATTTCAAAACGCCTAACTATGGTATGAAAAAATTCGGGG
>JAKJFL010000463.1:0-3422 GCA_022704935.1 Candidatus Rifleibacteriota bacterium | reverse complement strand
AAATGCGGCACGCTGAACCCGGTCAGTGCAGATTTCTGCGAAGGTGAGGACTGCGCCGAGCCGCTAGCCGAAATGCGCGTTCTCGGACGGATCGACGAGGAAACCCGCAAGGAACTGCGCCTCGGCCAGTCGGAACGCGCCCAGCTCGATCGCGAACTGCAATCGATCGGGTACCTGCTCGAAAAAGATCCGTCGAAGGCCGGCAAGCTCCTGTTCCGCCGCGCCCGCATCTATCAGCAGATGGATTTCCCGGCCAAGGAAGCCGTCGCCTGGCAGGAATATCTCCAGAAGTTCCCCGATACGAAAAAGAAATCGATCATCACCGTGTTCCTCTCAGAAGCCCTTCGGAAATGGGGCTACTTGTTCTACACCCAGGGCGAGAAAGAGATGGCCCTCGCCAGGTTCGAGGCCGCGACGGCCGCCAATCCGGCGAACTCCGAGGCCTGGCAGTGGGTCGGCCGCATGAAGAGCGAAGCCAAAGACACCAAGGCCGCCGCTGATGCGTATATGAAAGCTCTCGAAGCCGAGCCGGGCAACAAGACGGCGATCCACTTCCTCCGGAAGTTCAAGCGCCAGATCCCGGCGAACCTACTGACTCCGGTGAAGAAGATCGCCACTCCAGCCGTTCGGAAACCGGCTCTGGCCCCGGCCCAAGTTCCTCCGGCCGCGAAGACTCCGGCCGTCCCCGTTGTCTCGCCCGACATGCCGGCCGTCGAGGAACCCGCCGTCCAGCCGGCCGCTTCCGGAACGAACTGAGGCAAGATCATCCATGGACGACGCGCGGCGGCTGAAAGATATCGCGACACAGTTCTTTTCCGATATCGCGCCCCGCGACGTCAAGGAACTGGACAGGCTGTTCGAGCACTGGAAGTGCGGACTTCCCAAGAAGCAGGAAGTCAACTTCGGTATCGCCATGCCGCCCTCGATGCGGGAACGCCTGCTGAGCGACATCGGCCTGGCCGATGCGCGCACGGAGCCGACCCAGCAACGGTACATCGGCTGGTTGAACGTTCTGAACCGGCTGATGGAAAAGAATATCGAGGACCTTCTCGATATGAGCCCCGAAGACCTCACCGCCCTGATCTGGAAGGAAGGTCGCCGGCTCGGAATGCGCGACGCCGAGATCCAGGAACTGGCCAGCGTGCTTCCGCACTGGGTGCAGAAGATCTCCAGCAAGGTCATCTTCGAGTTTTCCCCGGTGAACGTCTACGAAGTGACCGGAGCCGGCTCGGGAGGCGCGGAAAAATCCGCGTCTTCCGAGTCGGGAGCCGTTTTCACGGGTATGATCGGCAGGTCGGAAAAGATGCAATCCATCTTTTCCTGCGTCGAGCGCATCAGCTCGAGCAACCTCTCCGTGCTCATCCAGGGCGAAAGCGGGACCGGCAAGGAGCTCGTCGCCCATGCGATCCACATGAACTCGCCGAGGGCAAACGAACCGTTCATCGCCGTCAACTGCGGGGCCCTTCCCGACTCGATCATCGAAAGCGAACTGTTCGGATACGAAAAGGGCGCCTTCACCGGCGCGGTCGGCCAGAAGACGGGGTATTTCGAAATCGCCAACCGCGGTACTATTTTCCTGGATGAAATTTCCGAAACGTCGCTTCATACGCAGGTCAAGCTGTTGCGCGTCCTGCAGGAGCGAAAGATCAGGCGGGTGGGCGGCGTGAAAGCGATCGACATCGATATCCGGGTCATCGCCGCCTGCAACCGCGACCTCCCTGCCCTGGTGCGCGAAGGTCGGTTCCGCCACGATCTGTATTATCGCATCAACGAGATGACGATCACCCTTCCGCCCCTGCGCGAGCGCCAGGGCGACCTGCCCCTGCTGATCGACTACTTTCTCGACAAGTTCGCCCGCGAAAACGGGAAAGCCCAGCCCACCATCGACGCGTCGGCCCGCCGCCTGCTCTTCGGGTATTCCTGGCCCGGGAACATCCGCGAACTCGAAAACGTCCTCAAACGGGCCGTGGTCCTCGCCGACAAAGTGGTCATGCCGGCCCACCTGCCGTCCAATCTCGCCGACCGGCCCTGCGGCCCGGATGCGGCACGACAGGATCTTCCGGTCGCCGGCAGTCTCGAAGATCAGATGATGGCGGCGGAACGCCTCATCATCACGCAGGCGCTGGATAATAACGATCGCAATGTTTCCATGACCGCGAAGGTGCTCCGAATTTCGCGGCGCACCCTCCAGCGCAAGATGAAGTTGCTCGGCATCGACCGGGGCATCGATACCGATGGGGACGACTAAGAGTCGTAAACCCGGCTAGAAATATCCGGTTCAATATAATACTATTTCGCACACATTTCCCGGTGTTCACGCGCGCATTTTTTCGCGCTCGTTCACACCCTACTTCTGAGACAGCAGCAGCCTCAGCAGTTCGGCGTCCTGCCGCACCAGGCCGGCCAGCCGGCCCGGGGCCGAGGCCGAATAGGCCTCGAACAGCGGCGCATCGATGACGAAGTCGTTCCGCATGGTCAGAACCCATCGGAAACGGCCGGCGCTGTCGTAATCGAACATCGACATGCGAGCCGGCGTGCGCACGATGACCCGTCTCTCCGCCGAGTAGTCGAACGACAGGGCGGCCGCCCGTGACGCCGTCCGTGCATCGCGGCCGGGCAGTCCGTTCACGTCGAACCCCATGAGGCCGCCGAGCGTGGGCAGGAGATCGACATGCTGGGTGGGCGCGTCGATTCGGGCGGGGGGCAGGTTCGGCCCGAAGATCAGGCAGGGAACATGATACTGGCTGACGTGCGGCCCGGTGGCGTGCGCGAAAAATCCGGCATCGCCCAGCGATTCCCCGTGATCGCCCACCAGGAGAATCCAGGTCCTGTCGGCCGCACCGGATTCGGCAAGCCGGCGGAAGAATCCTTCGAGACGGTCGTCGAGAAAGCCCAGGGCATTTCTGTAGCGGTTGCGCATCTTCTCGACCGTCTCGAGAGTCGGGACCAGGGAAAGCATGTCCGTCCCTTCGGGCAGCACGGGCCTGAACCGCTCGAACGCGGGAGGATACCGGTAATCGAAATGGGTGTTGTAAAGATAGCTGAAAACGAGATGCGGCCCGGAAGCCGCCAGGATAGTCGGGATGGCTTCAAGCGCTTCATCGACCGTTCCCGGCCAGTCTTCCGGTCTGGCCGGCGGGGGAAGCCGGCGGAAGCCGGTCAGGAACGCCTCGAAATCCTGCAGACCGTCCGGAGGACTGCCGTGAACGAGACTGCACCGATATCCAGCCTCTCTCATGAAACGGAAAAACTCCGGTTCCCCCACCGCATCGGCATGGAACATGTAGTTGAACGGATACCAGCCATGGAACAACGCACCGATCGTCGGCGGGGACGAGTTCGCCTGCGCGAAATGGTTGCGCAGCCAGAGTCCGTTCGCGGCGCGGCGGGCGAGAGCCGGCATGCTTTCAGGCATGATGTCG
>JAKJFL010000462.1:0-3426 GCA_022704935.1 Candidatus Rifleibacteriota bacterium | reverse complement strand
AGGTGCTCTCGTCTGCATGACCGCCGAGGGAAAAGCTCCGCCGTGGTGCGGGGAGCTGAAGGTCGACGGGACCGCGGGAAATCTCGAAGGAAAAGAAGTGCGGTTCGGCGCCTACGACTCGGCCCTGTTCGCCGTCGTGACCACGGGGGCCTCCTGCGGCGCGGTGAACTCGATGCATGACAGTTATTCTCCCCTCGGAGGGCTCGTTCCGCTGCTGATGATCCAACTCGGGGAGATCGTCTTCGGTGGCGTTGGTTCGGGAACGTATGGAATAATTGTGTTCGCTATTCTTTCCGTGTTCGTCGCCGGGCTGATGGTCGGCCGCACGCCCGAATATCTCGCGAAGAAGATCGACGTGCGGGAAATGAAGATCGTCATGTTATATCTGCTGATATTGCCGACCCTGGTTCTGGTTTTTTCCGGCTGGTCTGCGGTGGCGCCATATGCCCTGTCGTCCCTGCCCAACAAAGGGCCGCACGGCTTCTCCGAGATCCTGTATGCCTATTCCAGTGCGGTCGGGAACAATGGCTCCGCCTTTGCCGGGCTCAATGCCAACACCGGCTGGTTCAACGGCACGCTTGGGTTTGCGATGCTCGCCGGGCGGTTCTGGATGATGATCCCGATCCTCGCGCTCGGCGGCTCGTTCGCGCTGAAGCGGACCGTGCCGGTCGGGCCGGGGACATTCCCGACGGATGGCCTGCTGTTCGTCCTGCTGCTCGTTTCGATCATCCTGATTTTCGGCGCTCTCACGTTCTTTCCGCCACTGCTGCTCGGCCCCGTCCTGGAACATTTTCTGGCCGCAGCAGGAAGGGGGTTCTGACCATGAAAAAGTCGCATGAACAAACCTCGTTGCTGGATCCGTCGATCCTGTACGCCGCGGTCCGGGAAAGCGTACGCAAACTGTCGCCGGCCCTGATGGTCAGGAATCCGGTCATGTTCATCGTGGAGATCGGATGCGTGCTGACCACGGCGTTGTTCGCGCGTGACCTGTTCGGCGCCTCGCCGGCGGGCGCGCCTCCGCTCTGGTTCACCGGCTGGATCACGGTGTGGCTGTGGTTCACCGTGATGTTCGCCAACTTCGCGGAAGCGATGGCGGAAGGTCGCGGAAAGGCGCAGGCTGACTCGCTTCGGCGGATGCGCCACGAGATCACCGCGCGCCGCCTTTCCGGAGAGGGCTTGGCATCCGGCGCGGAGGAGCGCGTTCCCGCGTCGGCCCTTCGCAAGGGGGAACTCGTCGTCTGCGAAGCCGGCGACTTCATTCCCGGTGACGGCGATGTCATCGAGGGCATCGCGTTCGTCGACGAATCGGCGATCACCGGCGAATCCGCTCCCGTCATCCGCGAGAGCGGCGGGGACCGGTCGGCCGTGACGGGCGGCACCAGGGTCCTTTCGGACCGGATCGTGGTGCGCATTTCCGTCGATCCGGGCTGCTCGTTCCTCGACCGCATGATCGGTCTCGTGGAGGGCTCCAGCAGGCAGAAGACGCCGAACGAGCTGGCGCTGCACATTCTTCTGGTCGGCCTCACGTTCGTGTTTCTCGTCGTCTGCGTGACGTTGGTGCCGATGGCCGCGTATGCCGGCGTGACGCTGTCGCCGACGATCCTCGTCGCCCTGCTGGTCTGCCTGATTCCGACGACCATCGGCGGCCTGCTCTCGGCGATCGGGATCGCCGGGATGGACCGCCTGCTCCGCAAGAATGTCCTGGCCATGAGCGGCCGGGCCGTCGAAGCGGCGGGGGACGTCGACACGCTCATGCTCGACAAGACCGGCACCATCACGCTCGGGAACCGCGTGGCGGTGGCGATCCTTCCCGTCCATGGCGTGCTGACCGGAGAACTTGCCGAAGCCAGCCAGCTCGCGAGCCTTGCCGACGAAACGCCGGAGGGGCGATCGATCATCGTGTTCCTGAAAGAGACATACGCCCTTCGGGCCCGTGAGATCGGCGAGCTCGAGGCGACGTTCGTCCCGTTCACGGCGCAGACACGCATGAGCGGCTGCGATCTTCCCGGACGTCAGCTGCGGAAAGGGGCCGTCGAGGCCGTCATGGAACACGTGCGGCGGCTCGGCGGCAACGTCCCTCCCGAAGCCGCGGAGATCGCCGGCAGGATTTCCGACGAGGGCGGGACGCCGCTGGCGGTAGCTGACGGGGCCCGGCTTCTCGGCATCATCCATCTGAAGGACATGGTCAAGGACGGCATCCGGGAGCGGTTCGAACGGTTCAGGATGATGGGCATCAGGACCGTCATGATCACGGGAGACAATCCGCGGACGGCCTCCGCCGTGGGCCGGGAAGCAGGCGTCGACGACGTCCTCGCCGAGGCCACGCCCGAGACCAAGATGGAGTTCATCCGTGCCGAGCAGGCCAGGGGCAAGCTCGTCGCGATGACGGGGGACGGGACCAACGACGCCCCGGCCCTGGCCCAGGCCGATGTCGGCGTGGCGATGAACACCGGCACCCAGGCCGCAAAGGAGGCCGGGAACATGATCGACCTGGACTCGAACCCGACCAAGCTGCTGGAGGTCGTCGAGATCGGCAAGCAGCTTCTCATGACCCGTGGCGCCCTGACGACGTTCTCGATCGCCAACGACCTGGCGAAATACTTCGCCATCCTGCCGGCGATGTTCGGCAGAGCCTATCCGGAGATCCTGCCGCTGAACGTCATGCGTCTCGCCTCGCCCGAGAGCGCAATTCTATCTGCTGTGATATTCAATGCGCTGATCATCATGGCGCTGATTCCGCTTGCCCTGCGCGGCGTCGAATACCGGCCGCTCAGCGCCGAACGCCTTCTGCCGCGCCTGATGGGGATATACGGGGTCGGGGGCGTGTTCGCCCCGTTTCTCGGCATCAAGGGCATCGACCTCGTGCTCGTTGCCATCGGCCTGGCCTGAGGAGGGACACCATGAAAACGCTGATCGTCTCATTGCGATGCTGTATCGTCACGCTGGTTCTCTGCTGTCTTCTCTATCCGGCCGCGGTGACGGCGCTCGCACGCCTTCTATTCGCCCACCAGGCCGGGGGAAGCCTGGTATGCGACGCGGACGGGAACGTTGTCGGCTCGGAACTGATTGGCCAGGAGTTCACCGATGCCGCCTACTTCCACGGCCGGCCCTCGGCGGGAAACGGCGATCCGATGTCCAGCGGCGGATCGAATTCCGGGCCGACCTCGCGGGCGTTGAAGGATCGGATCGCGTCAGAGGCACGACGTCTGGCCGAAGAATACAAAACGCTCATCCCGATCGACCTCGTGACAATGTCGGGAAGCGGTCTCGACCCGCACATCACGCCCCTCTCGGCGCGGCTGCAGGTGGCACGGGTGGCGGCCGCGCGCGGAATCAGCCCGGAGCTGCTCCTGGAGATCCTGGACAGGTTCACGCAGCCCAGGGACTTCTGGATCCTCGGTGAGGCCCGGGTGGCTGTCCTGCCGC
>JAKJFL010000461.1:0-3426 GCA_022704935.1 Candidatus Rifleibacteriota bacterium | reverse complement strand
AGATCGCGGCTGACTCGCTCATGGGCTTTGAGACGGTCGAGCAGGATCTGGGGATCGTCATCAGGGCGCATGAACGAAACGCGCTGGATGAGGCGATTCTGGATTTTCTTCCAGATGTCGTCGCACTCCGGGCCGCCGGGAAGGGCTGCAACGTTTGCCTGCATGCTGTCGAGCACGGTGGCTATCTGGTCGGAAAGCGAAACCAGGCCGTGGGCGCGGGCCATGCCCCAGGCTTCCTTCATGAGGGTCACCGCCTCGCCCGTCCGGTCGAGTTTTCGGCCCATGAGCGACGCCTGCGCAGCGAGGGCTTTCGCGAGGCCGGATTTCAGGCCCATCTCACGGCAGATCGCTTCCTGTTCGCGGAAAAGCTGCATCGCGCTTTCGAGATCGCCCTCGGCCTGCCTGATCTGCGCCTGGCGGCCGATGCAGGCCTGGAGGCCGGCCTTGATGCCGAGTTCGCGGCAGATCGCCTCCTGCTCCTTCAGCAGTTTCATCGCCATGACCATATCACCGCGTGTCTTGTGAATGCCGGCCATGTATTCGAGGGCCCGCTGGAGCCCCGACTTGTAATCGATCAGGCGGCAGATGTGCTCGACCTCGCCGAGCAGCGTCATGGCCGTGTCGAGCTCGCCACGTCGTTCGAAGATCGTCGACATGTTGCACAACACGCGCTGGAGGCCTTCCTTGTGGCCGAGCTCGCGGCAGATCTTCTCGCCTTCCTTCAGCCGGTCGAGGGCGCCGTCGACGTCGTCGCGGGCCTGCAGGATCACGGCCTGGCCGCAAAGAGAGACCTGAAGGCCCTCTTTGTAGCCCGATTCGCGGCAGATGCGTTCCTGTTCCCGAAACAGGGTCATCGCCCCGTCGAGGTCGCCCCGGTTGCGATGAATGACGGCCTGGCTGCCGAGCGCGGCCTGAAGGCCTTCCCTGTAGCCGGATTCCCGGCAGACGGCTTCCTGCTGTTTGAACAGCGTCATCGCCCCGTCGAGGTCCCCGCGGATCAGGAGGATGATGCCCTGGTTGTACAGCGACACCTGGAGGCCGCTCCTGAGGCCGAGTTCGCGGCAGATGCCCTCCTGTTCCTTCAGCAGTTCCATCGACCGCTGCCAGTCGCCGCGGGCGCGGAAGATCACGGCCTGGCCGCCGAGCGCTATCTGAAGCCGGTCGCGCAAACCGAGCTCGCGGCAGATGCGCTCCTGCTCGCGGAACATGGCCATCGCGGCATCGACCTCACCACGGAAATACAGGATATGCGCCTGGTGGCCGAGGGAAACCTGGAGGCCGATCTTGATGCCGAGCTGGCGGCAGATTTTTTCCTGCTCTTTCAGGAGCGCCAGGGCGCCGTCGAGTTCGCCGCGGGCCTTGAGCACCAGAGCAAGTTGCTCCAGCACGCGCTGGAGGCCGGAGCGTAGGTTGAGATCGCGGCAGATGCGCTCGCTCTCGCGAAGACGAACGATCGCCCCGTCGAGATCGCCACGGTCTCGACAGATCGACGCGGCGTTGCCGAGAATCCTCGGAAGCCCTTCGCGGTATCCGATCTCGCGGCAGATGCGTTCCGCCTCTTTAAGCAGACTCATGGCATCGCCTAGCCGGCCGCGATCGCACAGGATCACGGCATGGCCGCAGAGGGCGATCGGCAGGCTTTCCTTGTTGTTGATCAGCCTGCACAGCCGTTCCTGTTCCTGGAAAAGGCGGATGGCCTCGTCGAGATCGCCGCGGATGCGCCTGATCGAAGCCTGGCCGCCGATCGCCACCTGGAGCCCGTCACGATATGACGTCTCGACGCAGATCACTTCGGCTTCCTGATACAACTCGAGCGCGAGATCGATACGACCTCGGGTGCGGACGATCGAGGCCCGCTGGCACAGGGCGTCGGCCAGCCGCTCGCGATACCCGAGACGGCGGCAGATTTCCTCGGACTCGCGGAGAAGGCGCAAAGCGCTATCGAGATCGCCCCACGCCCGCAGAATCATGGACTGGCCCTGGAGCGCCCGGACAAGGCCGGACTGGCGACCGATCGAGCGGCAGGTTTTCTCTTGTTCGGCGTAGAAGTTCATCGCGCCGCCGAGGTCGCTCTGGGCGTAGAGATAGCTCGCCAGGTGGCCGAGAGCGACCTCCAGGCTGAACGGGTCGTTCGATTCGCGGAACAGGCGCCTGCTCTCACGGCAATAGCGCACCGCCGCATCGTATTTGCCGCATGCGCCCGCAATGATCGCCCGTCTCAGGGAGACGCGGGCTGCCCCGTCGCGACCGCCCGACACGGGGGATTCGGCCAAGGCGGCGAGGATTCCCTCGGCGTGGGCGAACTCGCCCAGCTCCATGTGCCATTCGGCAAGGGCTTCGCGACCACGCCAAAGGGCCGTTTCATCGGTCGTCGTCTGCAGATGCTCGATATGGCGGGTCTGAAGGGCGATGGCCTTTCCCCAGAGCCCCGCCGAAGCAAGAATGGCGGCGAACGTGCCCAGATACGGTTTCCAGGCTTCGGGCTCGAGCAGGATACGGCTTGCCGCTTCGATGAGACGGAACGGGGATTCGGCCTCGAGCCGCTGCCAGAATCGGAGAACGGTTCCCGGCGGGAGTTTCGCGATCGCGTCGAACCCCGCTAGATTCGATAACAGGCGGTATAGCGATTCCCACGCGCCGGTTTCCACGAGATGCCAGGCCAGTTCATCCCAGTCGGTCACGTGCGGGCCGTGGCGGAATGCGTTCTCGATGAGCCGCTGTCGGGCGGCCCTGATATGCGCCTCGCTCAGCAGATATCTTCTGCGGACGGCTTCGGTCACGATCTCGTTCGACAGGAGCAGTCTGCCGTTCAGCTCGCAGAAGAACGCCGCGAGCGAGCGCCGAAGCGGCTGCCAGAGCGCCTGAGGCAACCGGCCTCCGTCCTCGTCCGAGGCGAGCATCTCGAGCAGGCGCTCTTCGGAGATCCCGCGGGGGGAAAGCGCGATGAGAGACAGCGTGTCGCGAACGAGCAGGCATCGCGTATCACGGAGTTCCTGTTCTATCCTATTTAATATTATATCAAGGATGGCAAGCGGGTCGGGGGTCGAAATGCACTCATTCAGGAACCGAGCCGCCGAGCCGCTCGTACCGAGAAGGCGGGTCTCGTGAAGCAGGGTGACGGCGGTGAAGGGGAACGCCGTGCTCTCCGCCGCCAGGCTTCTCTCTCGCCATACGTGCGGGAGTTCGATGCCGAGCGCTTGCTCCCAGGCATGTATCAGGTCGGCGCGGCCCTGTCTGCTCAACTGCGGCATGACCAGGCTCGGCAGACCGCGACGCTCGAACAGCTCGACGGGAGAACGACCCGGCCTCATAGCGAGCACGAATCGCAGCTCGGCCGGCCATGGGGCATGCAGCCAATCGATGCGGAAGACGCTTTCCGCGTCCGCCGCGTGATGCAAACCATCGAGCACGACGATCGTCCTGCCG
>JAKJFL010000460.1:0-3435 GCA_022704935.1 Candidatus Rifleibacteriota bacterium | reverse complement strand
ACGGCGCTGGCCATCCAGAGCGTCGTGACGGGGCGGCTGATCCAGACCCTTGGTGTCAGCAGCGCCAACCTGTTCTACCCGGTTTCGACCCTGCTCGCCTTCACGGGAACGGCGTTGTCCTACACGATACTCCCCGGCGTCTTCGCGCGTTTCAACCAGGAGGGGCTGCGTCGGGCAGTGTTTCACCCGGTCATCAGCCTGTTCTACAATGCCATTCCGGCGAAACGGCGCGCCCGTTCGATCGCCTTCAACGAAGGCATCATGATCCCCCTCGGGACCATCGCGGCGGGCATCATGATCATGGCGATGCAGAGCCACCGCCAGGTGTTCCTGGTCGTTTCGATGGCACTCGCGGCGGTCTGGTCCATCCTGGCCTGGGGGCAACGCCAGGTCTACAGCCGGAGCCTCATCGAGCTTTTGCGGCGGTCGCAGATCGAGAGTATCGCGGACGACGAGAAAGACCTCGGCACGCTCGACGGCCAGACCCAGTCTCTCGTCATCGAAGCCCTGAAGGATGACAACGACGAGGTCGCGGAACTCGCCGCCGACCTCCTGATCCGCTACGGGGCCGCGTCCGCACGGGCCGCGCTGCTTCGGCAGGCCGTCGACGCACGGCCATCCCTTCTCATCATTCTTCTCGAAAAACTGGCGTCGTTTCCGGGGCCTGACACCAGGCAGTTCCTGCTCCGCTCTCTCTGCCACTCCAATGCGGAAGTCAGGCTTTCGGCGCTGAAAGCCCTCATCGTCTATCCCCATGACGACGAAATACGCACGCGCATCGCCGAGTTCCTCTCCGCCGCCGACGTCCGCCATCGCACCACGGCCGCGGCAGGCATGGTCCGCGGCGGCGATCTCGGCCAGATGATGAATGCGCTTTCCGTCCTTCAGCAGATTCTCCACGAGAAAGACTCGGATATCGTCGCCCTCGGCATCCATTCGCTCGGCCTCACCCGCGACGAGCGGTTCTGGGTGAACCTCCGTCCCTTCCTGATCAGCGAAGACCCCAAGCTCCGGCTTGCGGCAATGCGCTCGATGAATCTGATGGTCCAGGCGGGGGAGATCTACGAGCATCTCGACATCCTCCAGTCGCTGATCCGCGACTCCGTCCGTGAGATCCGCACTCTTGCGATCCGGATCGTCGGCCGCGTGCGCGCAAGACAGAGCGTTCCGCTCCTGCTCGAAGCGCTTTCCGACTCGAGTCCACGCAACAGGCGCCTCGCCTTCGAAGCGCTGTCCGGCTGGGGCCCGGATATCCTCACGGACCTCCTGATGATCCTCGACGATCCGCAGGCCTCGATCCATGCGCAGGAAAGCGCCGTAAGGCTGCTGAGATTCTCCCAGGATCTCTGCATCCAGGAACGTCTCGCCAGATTCGGATTCGCGCAGATCCGAACGATCTACGAACTGAAGTGCGACGAGCTCACCGTCGTCGCAGAACTCTCAGCGGACGGCGGCGAATTCCTGCGCATGTCGTTGAACGAGCGCGCACAGGGCCTGCTGAAGCTGGTTCTCGCCCTCGTCGCCCCGGAAGAAAGCCGCGAGGCCCGGACGGTCTTTCGCGGGTTGTACTCCCCAAACCAGGAAATGATGAGCAACGCCATCGAGGCCCTGCAATCGATGGGCGAGCGTACGCTGATCTACCATATCGTTCCCGTTCTCGAAGGCCTTCCGCTCGAGCAGATCGCCGAATACGGGCGGCGGACTTTCGGCATCGAGATGCGCACGGCGCGGATGGTGATCGGAAAGCATCTCGTCTCGATCGAGAAGAATCTGAAGGAAGCCGCGATCTATACCGTCGGCATCACTGGAATCGCGGACCTCCAGCCGGCTCTGAAGAAAATCTTGAACGCCGATGCCGGCAAGTCCTCGATCGCCACAGTCTGCGCGTGGAGTATCGCGAAGCTCGCGGACGGCATGACATGTTCGGAAATCCCCGGGCCGGGTACGGCGCGATGACAGGTGCAGACACATGATCACGATTGAAAAAATTCTGTTTTTGAAACGCATTTCGATCTTCCGGAGCCTGAACAGCCAGGAGCTCCGCATGATCGCCGAGGTGGTCAGCGAGGAAGAATTCGCGGCCGGGGAAGTCCTGTTCCAGGAAGGACGGTCCGGCGACTGCATGTATCTCGTGGTTGAGGGCAGGGTCGCCATTTACACCGGCACCCCTCCGCAGACGAAAACGCTTGCCGTATTCGAAACGGGCGACTTTTTCGGGGAAATGGGCCTCTACGACGACAAACCCCGCGCCGCCTCCGCGATGGCCCGCGATACCGCGCGGCTGTTGGTGCTCAGGAAAAATGATTTCTGCGAACTGATCTCGGAATACCCCGAGGTCGCCCTTGGCATCATGAAGGAGCTGAATCAGCGCCTCCGCGACACGAACCTCAAGCTGCGCTCCTTCGAAGGGCAGATTCTCGACAAGACGACAAAACTATACTCTAGAGAATATTTCACGGAGTGCATGGCAACCGAGTTCCTGAAGGCGAAAAAGGAAGTGGTCGGCCTGTCGTTCATCGTCGCGAAATGTTCCGCCTCGGGTGAGGAAGTGTATCTCGAACAGCTTCTCGGCGAAATCGGCAGGGCGTTCAGCCTGCATCAGCGGCCGACGGACCTGTCGGCACGGCTCGGAAGCGCAAAGGTCGTGGTCATGCTGTGCGAGGCGAACCGCGACGGTGCGGCCGCCTTTCTGCGGAGGGTCCGCAGGGACATCGACAAGTTCATCGTCGAGTTCCGAGAGTCGCGGGGAAGCGAAGCGGAGATCGTGTTTTTCACGTTCGTGTTTCCCGAGGATTCGCAGGAACGGGAAGCCATGATCGCGCTGCTCGACCAATGCTGAATACAGCCTCTTCGCCGCGTCTCGGCGCGGCCCTCGTCGTATTCGCCGCCGGGCTTGCCCTCTATCTTCCGACGCTCCAGCCGGGCATCGGGTGGTACAACGCTCCAGAACTTGTCTGCGCGGCGCTCACGCTCGATGTTCCGCATTCTCCAGGATACCCCCTGTTCACCCGGCTCGCCTCGGCGGCCATCGGGCTGGTTCCGTGGGGCGATCCCGCCTGGCGCGTCAACCTGCTCTCCGCCGTTCTCGGCGCGGCGGCGGCCGGCGCGTGGGCGGCATGGCTCGCGGGGTGGGGGATCCGCCGGAGCATCGCCGCATGCGCAGGCATCTGGCTGCTCGTCGTTCCCACCTTCTGGGAACAGGCCACATCGTCGGAAGTATACACCCTAGAATGTTTCATCCTCGCTTCGTTCATGCTCGTCGCCCAGTCGGCACGCGAGGGCCGCGTCGGCTTCGGGAAAAGCCTGGCGGCGGGGCTCCTTCTCGCGGCAGGCATCGGCCACAGGCCGACGTTTGCCCTCCTTGCCGTGGCCGCCCTCTTCACGCTTCGCGATACAGACCTGAAATCGCGCGTCGATGCGTCGTCGGCCGCTGCG
>JAKJFL010000459.1:0-3440 GCA_022704935.1 Candidatus Rifleibacteriota bacterium | reverse complement strand
GCATCGACGTGTTCCGACACGGATAAGAGTGATCTTGCCCCTCGACTCGGGCGCTTCGCGATGCGCCCCGACATGCGGACTACCGGCGGAAGGCCGGGAGGAGGATCCGCACCTGGACTCCCTCATCGGGGTTCGACACGAGGGTGATGTAACCTCCGTGACGTTTGAGAATCGCCCTGGATACGGGTAATCCGAGGCCAGTGCCACGGGTGTGTCCAGAGATATATGGTTCGAACACGATACCGAGCATCTGGGGCGGAATACCGGGACCGTTGTCGGTAAAAACGATTTCGAGCCAGTTCCCGCCCGGCTCTACCGGTTCACGTTCCCACTCCGGGCCAGGCTTGTCGATCGCGGAGGCCGTGACGGTGATCCGGCAGTCCTTCGGGGCGGCAAACACCGAATTTCTCACGAGGTGTTTCAGCAGGGCCTCGAACTGATATATATCGATAGCCATATCAGGCAGATCGTTTTCGATCCGGAAATCGAAGGTGACATTGCCTCCGTTCTCCGCGACCCTCGGGAGGGCTTCCGCCAGATACCGGCCCACCGGAACCGGTTGTCTGACCGGCTGATCGCGTCTCGCGAGCAGAGCAAGCTGGGCGGTCAGTTCGCCGGCCCGCTCGGCTGCCTTCTGGGTCGACTCGATGTATCTGGCCGCATGTTCCGGCTCCGCGAGTGAAGCCGAAGCGAGAGACAGTCCTCCGTATATACTAGTAAGAATATTATTGATGTGATGGGCCACGCCGCCGGCAAACAGTCCCATGCGGTCGACATGGCACTGTTCCTTGTCCAGCAGGGCAGCCTCGAGTTCGCGTATCCTCTTTTCGAGGCTCTCCATGCGCTCGTTGGCATCCTCGGTCATCGGTGGCTTCTATTCTCGTTTCTGTAGGATGAAAAACCTCTGCACGTAGCCCATGATACCTCACGTCCGCCCCGTTTGTCAGGTTGAATCGACAGTCTGTGAAACCTCCAAGAGTATTGCGTTCGCCGTGATTCAGGCCCGCTCTTGCCGCGCATGCACAGAAACTCATGCGCCTGCCCTGTGCCGAATTGAAGCCGGAGTTTACAGAATTGTCGAAGTGATGGTATTGAAAAAGGGAAATACGGCATTTCAGGAGATGATCAGATGGCTCGTTCCCTCAAACCCCTCTTCCTCACGTTTCTTCTCTGCATCGCCGCTCCGTTTGCGGCATCGGCCCAACTCAGCTACGAAGGCTCCTCCTCGATCGGCGACACCCTTCTGCCCGAGCTCGCCAAAGCGTTCCAGGCCAAAAGCGGCATTTCTTTCGACAAGATCACGTCGAACAGCTCCGCCCAGGGCTATCAGGCAGTCACGGAAGGCAAGGCAACGATCGGCGGCCTTTCCCGGCTGCTGACCGCCGAGGAAATGAAGACCGAGCCCGGCAATCGCGTTATCGGATACGACGCCGTCGTTATCTACGTGCACAAGGACATTCCGGTGACCTCGCTGACCTCGGAGCAGCTCGGAAACATCTTTTCGGGTCAGACCAGAAACTGGAAGGACGTTGGCGGTCCCGACGCTCCCATCATCACAGTCCTGAAGGAAAACGCCACCGAAGGAGGAACGGCCCGCCAGTTCTGCGAGCTGATCCTCGGCGGCCAGTCCCCCGCAACCGCTGCCGTGATTCTTCCCGGCATCACTGAATGCGTTTCCTACGTGGCTTCGACCCCGAACGCCATCACCTTCGCCTCCCTCGCCTTCGACGACAAGACGGCGCGGTTCGTCGCCATCGACGGCGTGCTTCCCTCGCGCGACTCCCTCAACAAGGGCGAGTATCCTCTGGCCCGGCCTTACGTGCTGATTTATTCGAACAAACCCGAAAACCCGAACGTGACGAAGTTCCTGGACTTCGCCCTGACCAAGGAAGGCCAGGAGATCGTCAAGAAATACGTCGTCCCCGTGATGGGTTTCGAATAATCCGGCGCTTTCGCTGAAACAAACCCCCTGCGGTTCTCCGCGGGGGGTTTCTGTTCCCGGGATGCACCGATTCTGAGCACGCCGTCCGTGAGCGGTGTTCAAGAAGTATGCAGAGCGGGCCCTCTTTTCAGACGTGCTTTCAGGCCTGATGCCTTTCTTCCCGAGCTGGCATGCCGGTTGCTATCATGCGCAGGCACAGCTGGGCTCTGCTCAAATCACACACTCGAAAGGCTATCGCATGCGCAAGACGAAGATTCTCGTTACCCTCGGCCCCTCGGCCGAATCCGAGCAGGTTCTCGAACAGCTGATTCACGCGGGAATGAATGTCGCGCGACTCAATTTCTCCCACGGCGATCATGCGGAGCACGGAAGGCGCATCGAGGCGCTGAAAAAGGTGCGAGCGAGGCTCGGCGCACCGGTCGCCATGCTGCTCGACACGAAGGGGCCCGAGATCCGCACCGGCGATCTCGAGGAAGATGTGATCACCCTCGTCCAGGACCGCACGCTGACCCTCACGACCCGCCAGGTCAAGGGGAACGACACCCTGCTCGCAGTTTCCCATCCAACCCTTCCGCAGGAAGTCCTTCCCGGTTCGACGATCCTGCTCGACGACGGGCTGATTCAGCTCGAGGTCGTCGATATCCAAAGCGACACCGAGATTCTCTGCCACATCGTAACTGGCGGCAGAATGCGCAGTCGCCGCGGCGTCAACGTGCCCGGCAGGCATCTCGACCTTCCGAACCCGACTCCGCGCGATATCACCGACCTGAAGTTCGCCGCAGAGCAGGGCTTCGACTTCATCGCCGTTTCGTTCACCCAGAACTCGGCCACCATCGAGGCCGTCCGTCAGATTCTCCGCGAGGCGGGGGCACCAGACATCAAGATCATCGCCAAGATCGAGAACCACGCCGGTCTGGACAACTTCCGCGAGATTCTCGCCGCCGCCGACGGCATCATGGTCGCGCGCGGCGATCTCGGTGTGGAACTTCATCCCGAGGAGGTGCCGATCGCACAGAAGGAGATCATCCGGCAGTGCTACATGGCCGGCAAGCCGGTCATCACCGCGACCCAGATGCTCCACACGATGACCGAGTCCCCCCGCCCGACCCGTGCCGAGGTCTCGGATGTCGCGAACGCCATCTACGACTTCACCTCCGCTCTGATGCTCTCCGGCGAGACCTCCGTCGGGCGCTACCCCGTCACCTGCGTCGAAACGATGGCCCGCATCGCCGAGCGTGCCGAAGCCGCAATAGCATATCGGCAAATATATTTTTCCTACACTTCCCGTCACGGAAGCATGGAGGATACGACCGGTGCGGTGACCACCGCCGCGGTGACAACGGCCTACAACGTCGGAGCCAAAGCCATCATCACCGTAAGCGAAACCGGTCACACGGCCCAGGAGCTCTCCCGGCTCCGGTGCGACATCCCGATCATCGCCGTCGTCGCCGACGAGCAGGTTCATCGCCAGCTGTCGATCAACTGGGGCGTTCGATCG
>JAKJFL010000458.1:0-3450 GCA_022704935.1 Candidatus Rifleibacteriota bacterium | reverse complement strand
GGCGTACGGAAGGGCCCCGGGCGGTTCGCGAACCGCCCTTACGATGGGTGGACATCATGTTTCGCGTGGGGCGGGTTTCAAACCCGCCCCTACGGGAGATTTGTCCTATACTATTTGTTATTTATCTGCGGATTCGGTCTTCGTTGCCGACTTCGTTCGAGTCGGGTCGGTTTCGCGATCGGCAGGCAAGACGGGGGATTATTTTCCCCGGCCGGCGCAGAGCTCCTTCGTTATCTGAGCCACATACCTTCCCTGGAATCTCGCCAGGGAGAGTTCGGCCTCGGTGGGCTGGCGCGAACCGTCGGCACCGGCAATGGTGGCGCTGCCATAGGGGCTGCCGCCGCGGACCTGCGTCACGTCTGACAGTTCCTTGGCCGCATACGGCAGGCCGACGATGATGAAGCCGTGATGGGCAAGCGTGGGCCAGAAGGACAGGATCGTCGATTCATTTCCACCGCCCGTACCGGTCGATGTGAAAACGCTTGCAATCTTGCCGACCATCGCGCCCTTGGCCCAGATCCCGCCGGTCTGGTCGAGGAAATTGCGCATCTGGGCCGCCATATTGCCAAAGCGGGTCGGTGTCCCGAACAAGATGGCGTCGTAGGCGGGAAGTTCATCGACGGTAGCGACTGGGGCGGCCTGGTTCAATTTGGCGCCGGCTTTCCTGGCAATCTCTTCAGGGATGAGTTCTGGAACCCGCTTGATGACGACCTCGGTTCCAGCAACGGCTCGGACACCTTCTGCAACGGCCTGGGCCATGGTTTCCACGTGCCCGTACATGCTGTAGTATAGAACGAGAATCTTTGCCATACAATTATATCTCCTCTCAAATCGTTTTTCTGATCCCCAACCAGTTTACGTTATCTGCCACGCGCCATGCAAATGACAGGGCAAGCACATGAGTTTCCGCCAGTGCTCGATGAAAAGACCGTGAATCACGAAGAACACGCGGTTGTGAAAACGGCTGTCCCGGAGACACGAATCCTCGTTTACAGGACGGCGGGAACCAGCTTCTTCACCTTTTCCATCCCCTCTATCAGGAGTTTCTTGGTCAGTTCCTCATCGTCAGAGTCCATGGGTTGGCCAGTGTAGAAGACCGGATCCGCGATTCCGAGGAAGCCGAAGACCGTGCGCAAGTGCGGCTCGAGATGATCGTATCCCTCGAAGGGGCGGCTGGGTGCGTAATCCCACCCTCGCGTGGATATGACGAACACCTTCTTCCCGCGAGCCAGCCCCTCCACTCCATTTTTCGAACTTCGGAAGAGATGGCGGGGCTGGATGACGATGTCAAAAAAATGTTTCAGTCGATAGGGCATTCCGAAGTTCCACATCGGAACGCTGAGAAGAATGACATTCGCCGCCAGAAACCGGTTGATATATGCCTCGATGTCTTTCCAGCGTTCTTTCAGTTCGGGGGGAATATGCCTTCCCCCCATGAGAAGATATTTCCCTTCGACAGTTTCCGCGAACATTTCCGGAAGGGGCTCGGAAAAAACGTCCAGCTCATCGACCACCAGCGAAGGGTGCTTCCTGGCCATCTCCTCCAGAAATGACGCGGAAAGCGCCAGCGTGCGGGATTTCAGACCTCTCGGCGAAGCCACGATGTGTAAGAGTCTGTTCACACCTGTTTCTCCTTTCAATGATCCTCTCTATTTTTCATTCCGGACGTTTTGTCAGTGAATGGCGTCTTTCGGAAAGACGTTCAGGCGTTTCAGGCCTTCCGCGAGATTCAGCTCGAATTCGAGCTTCAGGCCACCGATTTCGTAGGCGAGCAGGATCTCGAACTCGTCGGCTTCGATCATCGCTGGTTCGCCAAAGAAGGCGATGAGGTCACTTTTCATGGTCGCTTTGCTCATCTCGGCGGCCTTCGCCGCGTCGGACCGAAACCGGACCGTCGGCGAGCGGAATTCGTCGTCGATCTCGTCGGCGAAGATGAACGAGATGTAGTCGATCAGGCCGTTCTCGATCTCGACGACCATTCCATGGCCGATGTATTTGAATAGCTGATAATATACTGGCCGGGCGTTGTCGGGTTTTCCGAAGAGCTCGAGCCGCTCGAACCGGTCGCCGAAGGCGATGCCGTTCAGCGCGCGGGCTTCGAGGTCGAACTCGAGGCGGGCAGGTTTTCTGACGGGCCAATGCTCGGTCGGGTCGGTCCCGACATACCGGTGCATCGCCTCTTTCAGCCATTCGAACATATCGACCTCCCCGGAAAGACACAAAAGCTGAATCACAGAGAGCACGATGAGCACAGAGATCTCACAGAGACGGGTTAATACAAAAAAAGGACCGCCAGGAAAAGAAACAACGGCTGAAGGAGAGAGAACACAATGGGCACAGAGGCCTCACGAAGAATTTTTCAAGAAGCTCTCCCGTAAGCGGTTCTCTGTGAAAACTCCGTGTTCTCCGTGAACTCTGTGATTCGCTGTTTCCTAATCGGCGAGGACGCGTTTTTCGACTTTGCGGGCGAGGCTCGAGAGGGCGGCGGAGGCGGTTTTCTGGCCGGTCAGCACGGCTTCCATCTCGGGATTCACGAAGTCTTCGAGGCGCTCGTAGCTTGTGACGACGGGATTACTGACGGCGCTCTTCAGTTGCTCCATGAAGGTCATCAGGTGCGGGTCTTCGAATTTCACCAGGTCGTAGGCGCCGAGGTTGACCGGCATCTGGTTCAATTTCGAGCACCAGCGGGCCTGCACCTGCGGCGACGTGAAATAGGTGAGAAAGTCGTAGCAGGCTTTCGGGAATTTACCCGAGTTGAAGATGACGACGTTGGTCCCCCCGACGTTCGTCGAGGTGCCGGCCGGGCCGGCTGGGATCAGCGTCACGCCGAAGTCGAGCTTCGAGTTCTTGAACTTTGGCAGGTTCCATGGGCCCATGAATATCATGGCGTATTTTCCGTTGATGAAGCCCTGTTCCGGGGTGATCGAGCCGGCGCGCCAGGCACCCGCCTCGATCTTGTGGTCGGCATACAGGGCCCGCTTGAAATCGAGCGCACGCACGGCCGGCTCCTGGTCGAGCAGGCACTTCTTCCCGTCCTCGGAGATCAGCGTCGCCCCGAAGGTGTTGAAGAACGGAA
The DNA here is from genome assembly GCA_022704935.1 of Candidatus Rifleibacteriota bacterium. GTDB lineage: Bacteria > Muiribacteriota > Ozemobacteria > Ozemobacterales > Ozemobacteraceae > MWAR01. The sequence goes on along the minus strand of JAKJFL010000458.1, from coordinate 374 downwards.
GGCTCCACCAGAGCGTGTTTTCGAAGCCGCAGGCGTAGGTGCCCTTCTCGGCGTTGGTGATCTTCTTGCCCATCTCGACGAACTCGTCCCAGGTCTTGGGCGGCGCCTCGGGGTCGAGGCCGGCGTCGCGGAACAGCTGCTTGTTGTAGAACAGGGCGACGCAGGTCGTCTGGTCGGGCAGGCCGAGGTAATGGCCGTCGATGAAGTTGGTCCGGAGCGGCGCCTTCAGATACGTGTCTTTTATCGCGTCGAAGCCGAACCGGGCCAGGTCGACGATGGCGTGCTTGCGGCCGAGTTCGCAGACGAACGACCAGTCGACGCGGGCCATGTCGGGGCCGCGGCCGACCGTGAGGGCCGTGCGCAGCTTCGGCTTG